>JARFQH010000028.1 GCA_029287875.1 Desulfobacteraceae bacterium
CTCTTCCATGCCCGATCCTTTCCAACCACAAAGGTCATGCTTGTTGTTACCGTCAAAAGCCCCCAAAGTTATCGGCGCTTGCACCTCAAAGTCTTAGAAAGCGAAGCCGGCTTATCGAGCCAGCCTATCAAGTTAGACGGACCGGGACCCGGGGGAGGAAACCGGCAAAATCGTGTTGTCGATCAGCCGGGTTTTACCCACCTTTACGGCCAAGGCCATCAACGCCGGCCGATCGATACGCTCGACATCGATGAGGGTTTCCGGATCACAGATGCTCAGATAGTCGATGTCGGTTTCAGGTTGCGCGGTAATCAGGTCGCGTACCTCTTTCAGAATTCGTGCGGCATCCCGCTCACCGGTTTCAACCCGTTTTCTGGCCTGCACAAGAGAGCGATACAGCGTTAAAGCCGCCGGGCGTTGGTCGGGAGTCAGGTATGCATTGCGGGAACTCATCGCCAGACCGTCTTTTTCCCTGACAATGGGGGCACCGATGATCTCGGTATTAAAATTGAGATCCTGGACCATGCGCCGGATGACCAGCAGCTGCTGGTAGTCTTTTTCGCCGAAAACCGCGATGTGCGGCCGGACGATATTGAAAAGTTTGCAAACCACCGTGGCGACGCCGGTGAAAAAAACCGGTCGGGACAAGCCGCAAAGGTGATGCGGCAGGTGCTCGAGTTTGACATAGCTCTGATAGTCGTCGGAATAAAGCGCCCCTGTCTTTGGCGTAAAAACGATGTCGACGTCTTCCTTGGCGCACAGTTCGAGATCTCTCTCCAGATTCCGAGGATAGGTCTCGAAATCTTCTTCGGGACCGAACTGGGCCGGATTGACAAAAACGCTCACCACGAGGACATCGGCCCTTCGTTTTGCAATTCGCATCAGCGAAAGATGCCCGTCGTGCAGAAAACCCATGGTCGGAACACAGGCAATTCGCCAGCCGTCCCCTCGCAGGCTTTCGGCATGTTCCTGCATTTTCTCAACAGTTGGAATAATCTTGACCATGCGTCCTCTGAAATTTTTAAACTGAAAAAGTTAATTTATTAAAGATACAAAGTCAACCAAAAGCTTTTGTTATTCTGTATTTGCTTGACATGTTGCCGTTTATCTGGTGAATCTGTTACCTTCGCGATGGTCAGACCAATTTAGGGCAGCCAACAGGTGTAAACCGCCGGCCGCATCGGTGGCTGAAAGGCCTCATACTCCCCAGGTCCGATTCTTGAAAGCCTTACACGGAAACAGAACCGTTGCCGAAAAGCGCGCGGTAGCCAGTTGTTGGAAAGGGGCGGGCACATGAAATGGATGATTCTTTTATTGGCTGTAAGTCTAACGGTTGTGCCAACGGCCTTGGCATCGGCGCAAGCGTCAGGGCCCGAAACCGATCTTAGCAAGGCTGTCGGTCCCACAGAAACGAACCACAACCAGCCGGGGTCCGCAATTGCTGCCGCAGCGCCCCCTGCCGCTCATGGAGAATCGAGCTCACACGATGCGGCTGCGGCCGACCAGGGACACGGCCATCCCAATCTCGGGGAGGGGCTCCCCCTTTGGAGCTGCATCCCGTTCGCCGGCATGCTGCTGTCCATTGCCCTTTTCCCGCTGCTGGCGCCTGATTTCTGGCATCATCATTTCGGCAAAGTCTCCGCCTTCTGGGCCGCAACGCTCAGCATCCCGTTTTTACTGGCTTTCAGGGGCCTCGCCCTCTATGAAATCCTGCACATCATTCTGGTCGATTACATACCGTTCATCATTCTTCTCTGGTCGCTCTACACCGTTTCCGGGGGCATCCTGCTGCGCGGCAGCCTGCGGGGAACGCCCTTGGTCAATGCGGTGATGCTGCTGATCGGCGCCCTACTGGCCTCCTGGATGGGCACCACGGGTGCGGCCATGCTGATGATTCGGCCGTTTCTGCGAGCCAATGCCTATCGCAAAAACCGCACCTTCATGGTGGTCTTTTTCATCTTTCTGGTAGCCAACGTCGGCGGCTCACTGACACCCCTCGGCGACCCGCCGCTGTTTCTCGGCTTCCTGCACGGGGTGTCCTTTTTCTGGACCTTTAAGCTTCTGCCCCACATGCTCACGGTTGTCGGCCTTCTCCTGGTGACCTATTTTATTCTCGATCTGGTTGCCTTTCGCAAGGAGAAGGCCTCGGCCCCCGATGACGGGGTCAAAGAACCGCTCAAACTGGACGGTGTGCACAATTTCATCTTCCTGGCCGGTATCGTCGGATCGGTTCTGATGAGCGGTGTGGTGGACTGGGGACATTTCCAGATTTATGGTATCCACATGGCGTACCAGGACGTAGCGCGCGACGGCCTGCTGGTTGCGATGGGCATCCTCTCGTTGGTGACCACCTCGATAAAACTCCGGGAGGACAACGATTTTACCTGGTTTCCGATTCTTGAAGTCGCCTATCTCTTCATCGGTATCTTTATCACGATGATCCCGTGCCTGCTCATTCTCAAGGCCGGTCTGAAGGGTGAACTGGCGTTTCTGATCCAGGGCGTCAACCGGCCGGCGCATTATTTCTGGGTGACGGGTGCACTGTCCAGTTTTCTGGACAACGCTCCCACGTACCTCACCTTTTTCAACACAGCCCTGGGCAGCTTTTTTGCGGGGGCTTCGGAGGCCCAGGCCGTGCCGCTGCTCATGACCGATAAAGCGATATACCTCGAGGCCATTTCCGCCGGGGCGGTGTTCTTCGGGGCTTGCAGCTACATCGGCAACGCCCCCAACTTCATGGTGCGATCCATTGCGGAAGAGGCCGGCACGCCGATGCCGAGCTTTTTCGGGTATATTCTCAGGTATTCCCTGGTGTTTTTGATTCCCTGCTTTGTGATCGTCACCTTGATTTTCTTTTAACCACAGGAGCGGGCGACATGAAAATTGAAAAAGTCATCTTTCACACCCGGTTCCGGGATCTGGCCTTCAATGCTCTCGAGGCGATTTTGGAATTGAAAAAAGCCGGCTTAAAGGAAGTCGTTCTGACCTACGTCATCCCGAGAGAGGAGGTCGCCTTCGTGCCGTATGGGGGATATCTCAAGGATGAGGCCGAACGGCTGGAAGAAGTTGCCCGCCTGCGCCTACAACAGTGGCAGGAGTTTATTTCCGGCAAGGGCCTGCAGAGCAAGATCCGGATCGAGACCGGCAGCTTGAACGGCAGAATACTCGCCGTGGCGGAAGAGGAAAAGGCTGACCTGATCGTCACCGGACGGAAAAAAAGGACCGCTTTTGAAAAAGTCTACGTGGGCTCTCATGTTCTCGATATCATTCGTCGCAGTCCCCTGCCGGTCATGATGGGTAAGTACATGGTGCAGTATGAATGGGCGGGAGAGGTGTTGACCCGGGTCAACGACCATATTTTCGACCGGCCGCTCCTGGCGACCGACTGGTCGAAGCCCTCCGAGAACGCTCTGGAACTGCTCAAGTCGTTCAAGGGCCTGGCCCGGAAAGTTGTCGTGATCCACAACATCGGCGCCAAGATTTCCAAGGGTCTGGATGTAACGGCACTGAAGACCATCGAAGACGAGAGCAACAAGCGACTGGACGATTATTGCCGGCGGATTGAAGCAGCCGGCCTGAGCGCCGAATCCTATCTTTCCATCGGCAAAACAACCGCTGAAATCCTCCGTCAGTCGCGGGAGCAAAAAGCCACCATGATTGTAATGGGGCGCACCGGAAAGGATTGGTTCCAGGAGTATTGGCTGGGCGGCGTTTCCCACCGGGTGGCGGAGATTTCTGAACTGCCGGTTCTGCTGGTGCCCTGACATAAGGGCCGTGGCAGGAAATAATGTCACATTTTGTTTGTCTTTTAGCCCGTCTACCGCGTTACATCCACCAACGCATATCCCGATATGCACCGGCGGATGTGCCTTGTAGACGAACCAAAATCCCGTGCAATCTCGCGACATTATTTCTTGCCGAGACCCTAAAAAGCGTTCGAAGGCGGATTCGCCATGATCGAAAATCTTCTGGATTCCAACATCGCCATTATCGGCGGAGGCCGCTTCTGTAAAATTTTTCTCGAATACCTGTACGATAAGAATTTTATGGACCGCAGTCCCACCCTTCTCGGTGTCGCCGATATCAATCCCCATGCCGAGGGACTCCTCTTTGCCGATCACATGGGCATCTTCACGACCCGCGATTACCGGGAGCTTTACAGACTAGAAAACCTGCAGGTTCTCATTGAAATGACCGACGATGTTTCCCTCGGCGATACGATCCAAAAAACCAAACCCGAGGGCGTCGAACTCATCGATCACATAGAAGCCCGGGCTATCTGGAGTTCACTGCAGCTTGAACGGCAAAAGCGTCAGGCGCTGAAAGAGTTGAAACAGCAAGAAGCCTTGACGCCGAGTATTCTGGCGCATTTCGAGAAATTCGCCGACCGTCTGGCGAGGGTGATCAAAAAGCGCAATGCGCGCTACCTTGAAATCGAAAAAGGGTTGATTGAAGGCGAGCGCACGCTGGCCCAGATCATTCAGGGCAGCACGATGCCGACTTTCGTGATCGACAAAAATCACATCGTCACCCATTGGAACAAGGCCATGGAACGTCTGTCGGGAACGCCGGCCGAAAAAATCGTCGGCACCAACCGGCAATGGACCCCCTTTTGGGAAAAGGAACGCCCCACCATGGCGGATGTGATCCTGGGACAGGCCGACGAGGAAACCATCAAGAATCTCTACGGGACATCATGGCGGAAATCGGCCCTCATCGAAGGGGCATACGAAGCCGAGTATTTTTTCCCCAACCTCGTCCCAAACGGAAAGTGGTGCTGGTTTACGGCCGCCCCGATCAAGGCGCCCGATGGGACGATCATCGGTGCCATCGAAACCCTGTGGGACAAAACCGAAGACAAGATTGCCGAGCAGGATCGGGAGCGTCACACCCGACTGCTGACGGAGACGGCCCGGGCCCTGGCCGAAAGTGAAAGGACGATGACGCAGATCATCCAGGGCAGCACAATACCGACTTTTGTCATCAACGAAAATCACCTGGTAACCCATTGGAACAAGGCGCTGGAAAGACTTACCGGTTTCAGCGCCGATGAAATGGTCGGGACCCGCAAACAGTGGAAGGCCTTTTATCGCAACGAGCGCTCAACCATGGCGGATGTTATTCTGGATCAGATCGACGAGACCCAGATACGGAAGCTCTACGGGACAAAGTGGCGTCAATCGAGCCTGATCGAAGGCGCCTACGAGGCCGAAGACTTCTTCCCGCATTTCGGTCAGAGCGGCAAATGGATCTGGTTCACCGCTTCGCCAATCAAGGCCCCGAATGGAAGAGTTGCCGGGGCAATCGAAACGCTCTGGGACAAAACAGAAGACAAAAAGGCGGAAGAGGACCGGGAGCTGCACACACGTGAGTTGAGCGCCCTCTGTTCAATCTACACGTCCTTGAACACATCGGAAAGATTCGATGACGGCATCCATAAGGCAATCCAGATCGTGATGGACTTTCTGGGGGCCGATGGCATCTGCATCTACATGCTCGATAATGACGGCAGATTCCACTTGCGCTACGGGTACGGTTTTTCAGAGGAGGCCTGCTACAAGGTACGCGTGCTCGACGACAGCAGCATCATCCACCAGGTGGCCCAGAGTAACCGGTTTACGGTGTACGAAAATCTGCCCACGGGCTGTTCCGATGAAATCTGCTTTCTTGAAGAAAACAAACTCGTTTCGCTGGCCTACATTCCCATCCATGCCGAGGAAAAAAAGACCTTCGGCGTCATCCGAATCGGCAGTCAAAAACCCGGACATTTCACCTACGACCAGCAGGACGTGCTGGAGTTGATCGGAAATCGGATCGGCGTCGCCATCGAAAACGCGATGCTGCAGGAGCAGTACATCAAATCCGAGGAGAAGTACCGCACCCTGTTCAACAGCGATCCGCACCCGATCTTTATCCTTGACACCCAAACTCACAGAATCCGTGACATCAATCAAAGAGCCTTGGACAGTTACCGGTATTCACGGGAGGAAATGCTGGGTCTTCACTTCCTTGAACTCGATGACGGCGATGAAGAGTTGGCGCAGGCACTGCAAAGCCTCCCGCTCGACAAATCCCTGCTGTTCGCTAAAAGAAAGCACTACCGTAAAGGACATCGCCCCTTTTTTGTCAATGTCAACATCAGCCGCGCCAAATACGGTGAGAGTGAGGTCGTGATTGCCTCTACGACCGATATCACCGAGAGCGTCGAAAGGGAAACCCAGCTGATCCAGGCCAGCAAAATGACAACCCTGGGACAGATGGCTGCGGGAATTGCACATGAAATCAATCAACCGCTCAATGTCATTCAAGTGTGCGCCGATTTTTTCCTCAAAATGATCGGCCGGGGCCAACCCATCGGCGAAGACGACTTGCAATCGATGGCAGCCGACATCGGCAAAAACGTTCAGCGGGCGGCGGCCATCATCCAGCACATGCGTGATTTCGCCCGACAGTCGAGTGCGGTTCGAAACAAGATCGATATCAACGATCCGATTCGCGACGTTTTCAAGGTCCTCGGCCATCAACTGCGCGTCCATCAGGTCGAGCTGATCCTCGAACTCGACCCGAACATTCCCCCCATCATGGCCGATCACAACCGGTTGGAACAGGTTTTCATCAATCTGGTGACCAATGCCGTCGATGCCATGGACGAAAAAATCGCCCGGCCGGAGTACGGTAACTCCGAAAAATTGCTCAAGATCAAATCCTTCGCCGAAAACGGCGTCGTATCGGTTACCGTATCGGATAGCGGTATCGGTATGAGCAACAAGGTCATCGGCAAGTTGTTTGAACCATTTTTCACCACTAAGGATGTCGGCAAGGGGACCGGGCTGGGCGTCAGCATCAGCTACGGCATCGTTAAAGACTACGACGGAACCATAGACATCGAAAGTAAAATAGGTGAAGGCACCACTTTCAAGCTTAAATTTCCGGCTGTAAGGTTAACCGAAGAAAAATGAACAGGATACTGCTCGTCGATGACGAACCCGATATACTGCGAGTGCTCGGCATTTCCCTCAGGGCCGACGGCTACGCAGTGCTGACCGCATCAAGTGGTGAAGAGGCCTTGGGCATATTCGCACGCGAAACGCCCGAACTCGTCATCACGGATATCAAAATGCCCGGTATGAACGGGATCGAGGTCTTGAGAGAAGTTAAACATATCAGTGATGAAACCGAAGTGATCATCATCACCGGCCATGGTGACATTGATTCGGCCATCGAGGCCCTACACTATGGTGCCTCGGATTTCATCAACAAACCGGTGAGGGACAAACAACTGACAATTGCCCTCAAACGCGCGCAGGACAAGATCCATATCAAGCAGCAGTTGCGGGAGTACACCACCACCCTCGAGCACAAGGTTGAAGCGGCAACCCGTGAGATCAGGCGGCGCTCGAACTTCCAGGGCAAATTGATTCGGAGCTCGAATGACGGCATCGTGGCCACGGACGAAGAGTTAAGAATCGTCATTTACAATCCCGGTGCAGAGCGCATCTTCGGCTATCCGCAGCAGGGCGTCATTCATCGAATGCAGATACAAGAGCTCTACACCCCGGAAATAGTCGATTTGTTTGTGGCCGGGGTGTCGCAAGAAAACGGATTGAAGGAGTTTCCCTGG
The DNA here is from genome assembly GCA_029287875.1 of Desulfobacteraceae bacterium. Taxonomy (GTDB): domain Bacteria; phylum Desulfobacterota; class Desulfobacteria; order Desulfobacterales; family SG8-13; genus JARFQH01. Next base: position 7,622 of record JARFQH010000028.1, read on the forward strand.
CAGGAAACTTCGATCGTATCCGGAAACGGCGAAAACATTCCGGTTCGGTTTTCGGGGTCGATTCTGCATGAAAACGGCCGCAAAATGGGAAGCGTCGCCTTTTTCCAGGACCTGCGGGAAATCAAGCGTCTCGAACGCGAATTGCTCAAAGCCGAGCGGCTGGCCGCCGTCGGTCAGACCGTCGCCGGACTGGCCCACGGGCTCAAGAATATTTTACACGGACTCAAGGGTGGCAGCTATCTGGTTGACTTAGGAATCAAAAAAGACGATACTGCAAAACTCAAGAGCGGCTGGGACATGATCAAGCGGAACATCGGGCGCACCTCGGAATTGGTCCTGGACCTCTTGACCTACTCCAAAGAGAGAGAGCCCGAATTCGAAGACTGCTTCCCGAACGAAATTGCCGCGGACGTAGCCGACCTGCTTGCTGAAAAGGCGCGGGAAAGCCGGGTTGAGATCAAGAAATCTCTCGATCCGTCGATCTCTAAAGTGTCGATGGATCCGCGCATCATTCACAATGCGCTGCTCAATCTCATGACAAATGCCATTGATGCCTGCCTGTTCGATGAAGACACCGGCAAAAAGTGGCAGGTCGCCATGGTGACGACGCTTGAAGACGACAACAGCATCCGGTTTGACGTCTCCGACAATGGCGCCGGTATGAGCAAAGAGGTCCGCGAAAGGCTTTTTACATCTTTTTTCAGTACGAAGGGGCATCGGGGGACGGGCCTCGGCTTGATGGTGACCCGCAAACTCGTCGAAGAACACGGTGGGCGGATCGAGGTGATCTCCGCGCCGGGTAGAGGAACGACCTTTACCATCCACCTGCCCTTCGAAGCCGCCGGTGAAAGAAAAGACAAAATCTAACGTTCGATAGAAAACTATAGACAAGGAGGATTGACCATGGGTAAAAAAGTTCTGGTCGTCGATGATGACCCGGATGTTCGTTTATTCAACGTGACGGTTCTCGAAGAACACGGGTATACGCCATTGGTGGCCACCAACGGTGAAGAAGGCAGAAACTTGGCCAAACAGGAAAAACCGGATTTGGTCATTCTCGACGTCCTCATGCCCCGCGAAAGCGGCATTCGGTTGTACCGCGAGCTCAAAACGGACAAGAATCTGAAACACATACCCATCATCATGCTGTCTGGAATAGCTGAAAAGTCATTCCTGCGTTCCCAGAAGGTACTGGCGGAATTCGGTGATGCCACCGTTCCCGAACCCGAAGCCTATCTGGAAAAACCGGTGGAAGCCGAAGAATTGGCGGCGACAATCAAAAAAATTATCGGTTGATACAGCGGGTGAATGTTTTCCCCATTCGACAAAGAACGACACATGCCATGAAAATCAAGAAACTGCTGTTTGTCACCAAATTCGAGGAGTTGGGTTTAGACGCTCTCCAATCACTTCTGATTCTGCGCAAAGCCGGACTCGAACACGTGGTTTTCGTCAATGTCATCGAGAGAGAACGGGTGGCCTTGCGCCGGGGGACCGGATACAACAAAGAAGCGGAAATCCGGCTGCGCGAAACCGCCAACATTCGCTTCATCGATTGGGCCGAGAACCTTTTCGAGCAGGGCATGGAGGTCGGTGTCTACATTGTTGTCGGCAGCCTGGTGGGCGAGGTGATCAAGGCTGCCCAGAAAGAGGAAGCCGATCTGATCGTCATCGGGCGGTCGCAGAAGGGTGTGGTTGAGCAGTTGTACGCGGGATCGGACATCACCGAGTTGCTGCACCGGACAGCTTCACCTGTGCTCGTTTACAAGTACCTGTCGGAGAGTTCGTTCGCCCTTGAAACGCCTTTCGAACGGCCCGTTCTGGCAACCGACTGGTCGCCGGCCAGCCTGAAGGCCGTCGATTACCTGAAGGAATTAAAAGAAGTTATAAAGGAAATCCATGTCGTGCACGTTGCCGCGCAAAAGACGCTCAGCGGTTCGGCCATGGCGATTCAAAAAACGCGCAAGAAAATGCGTCGTCAAATGGATGAGATTTGTAATACTTTCGAAGCCGAGGGGATCGCCGCGCGTTCTCATGTATACGTCGGCAACCCGGAACAGGAGATCGAGAAGGCCGCGCGGGATTGCCAAGCAACCCTGATCGTCATGGGATCATCCGGAAAAGCGAGTTGGGTGGAAAGATGGCTCGGCAGCACACCGCGAAAAATTGCCGAAAAGTCAGCCTACCCGGCCCTGCTCATCCCGCCGGAAAAAATATAAATAAACAGGAGGAATTAATGGCGGTAATTACCATTTCGAGGCAATTCGGCGCGGGGGGCAAGACCGTAGGAAAAATGGTCGCCGACAAGTTAGGCTATACGTTCGCCGATGATGACATCATTCAGATGGTTGCCGAAGCAGCCAATGTGTCCCCCCACTGGGTCGAATCAATTGAAAGGGAAGCCGGTGGCAAGCTCTCCAGAGTCGTCTCCAGCATGGTTTCCAAACGCCTGGTAGACCGAATTCTCAAGGATGAACGCGGTTATCTGGACGAAAGGCTTTATCTGGACTACCTTGTGGTCATCATCGCGCAGATCGCAGAAGAAGGCAACGTCGTCATCCTGGGGCGCGGCAGCCAGTACATTCTCGGCGATCATCCCGACGCGCACCACATCCTCTTGATCAATAATTTCGAAAACCGCGTCAAGTTCATGATGGAACACTACGATTTTTCTGAAAGCCGGGCCGCGCAAGTCGTCAACCGCGAAGATAAGCGCCGGCTCAATCTTTATCGCAAGATCAACAAAACCGATTATGACAATCCGGCCCTCTATCACCTGGTGTTGAACATGGCAAAAATGGACATGCAGGCGGGGGTCAAGCTCATATTGGATTTGGTGCCTTCGTAACAAAAGGTGGAGGGACGAGGCGATCGAGGGCCGGCAGCCGGGCCGCTTATGGCTCGAATACCGGCCATTGAATCGCTCTATGAGGGGTGTACCAGTTTGCAGACCAGCTTTTCGGCCACGTCCAAATCGACGCGGCTCATGTTGAGGACCACGTGATAATGGACCCAATTGTCGTAATCCTCTTTTCCGAATTTGCGATATAAGTTGATCCTTCTTTTATCCTCACCGTTGATGGTCTGAACAGCGTGTTTGGTAAACAGTTCGTATTTTTCTTCGATAAACCTGATGCGGTATTCCCTGTCAGCCACCAGTAGAATGTGAAAAGTCTCTTCATTGTCTTTGAGGATAAACTGACTGCCCCTGCCGAGAATCACGGCATTGCCTTCCTCTGCGATCGTCTTGATGATCTTGTGCAGGAGGTCCACATATATCTCTTCGTCGATATAGCCGTGTCGGTCGTCCAGGATGCGGTCGAAAAAACTTTTTGAAACCAGGCCGGAAATCAACCGTTGGATCTTTCCCCCAGCCTCCTTTTCCATCGATTCGACCCAGTTGGGGGAAACTTTGGCCTTTTTAGCGACCATCTGGATGATTTCATTGTCGTAAAAAGTGTAGCCAAGTCTTTTGGCAACCCTTTTCCCCAACGTGATGCCGCCAGCCCCGAACTGCCTGGAGATCGTCAGTACGGCCATAGTGACCTCCCCTGTACTAATATAAGATTGAATTGATATGATCGGAAATACATTAATGGCCATCCTAATGGCATCGCTTCTAAATATCAATAATTTTCGCCGAAGTCGGTAAATCTTGATCCATATTTTTGTCTTAGAAGAAGAAGTTTTTCAGACCGCCGCGTATTGAACAGAGCGTATAAACTGAATCGAATTCTTTATATAATGAGCATTTTAGGCAGAGATTACGGTTGCATTTTTTTTCTTTTGTGGTATCTGATTGACTCTCGATAAGAGTGTCGGCAATGCCCGCTCCTCAAATGGAGCGCATCAATGAGTTTCGACTACAAGAAAAATCGCCCATGGGCCGAAAACCTGACCATTGTCATGCAAATCGGGTTGACAATGGCGGGGTGCATTGCCTTTTGTTTTTTTATCGGTCTCAAGCTCGATCAGTGGCTGGGCACCAAGGGGGTTTTCATCACCGTATTTATCATTTTGGGCGTTATCGGTGGTGCTAACGTCGTTTACCGGCAGGTCATGGAGATTATCCGTGACAAGGAGAAAAACCAAAAAGGACGGCAAAATGGAATCGATTAGGAGTACACAGAAAAAGTACGGTTCCAGAGCCCTGGCGATTGCCGTCATCATTGGTTTCGGCACCGTCTTGATCGGCCAAAACTCCCTGGGAAAAGGCCTTGTTTTAGGGACCCTTTTCAGTGTGGTCAACTTCATCCTCATGGGTGAAACGTTGCCTCTCAAACTCGGTCGATCGAGTAAAACAACCTTTTTCATCTCCCTGTTTTCGATGCTCCTGCGGTACCTTTTGTTGGCCGTACCTTTGGTTATTGCCGTTAAGTATGAGCAGTTCCACATATTATCGGCAATTATCGG
>JARFQH010000104.1 GCA_029287875.1 Desulfobacteraceae bacterium
ACGATCGCCATGCCGGTCAAGACGACGATGACATCGTCGCCCGGCAACTGCGGGAAGCTGCCGAGAAAGAAACCGACCCGGAGCTTAAAGCAAAACTTTGGAAAGAATATGAAGCCTACAAGAAAAACAGTCGGCAAACCGATTGAGCTCCCCTGCTGCGCCCCGTTGATTTGGCCGGCCGGCTGTAAGAAGCGCATCCAATCGATATTTTTTCCGATGGCTCTGATCGTTCTCATCATCGTCTCCGGCTGTGCCACGACATTCCATACCCAGAAAGTCGTCCCCACCCAGATTCTGCAAGCCCAGGAGGAAATTCCGGAAGACCAGCTGATGGACGTCGGTGTGCTTGTGTTTGAAACCGAGGAGATCACGACGGAATCCGCCGAAAAGGAAGGAACCACTCCAGAGATTCGAACGGCGGAATCGAATTTCATGCCTTACCACCTGAAAAACACACTGCAACAGAGCGGTCAGTGGGGAGCGGTGCGGGTTATTCCAAACGAGGCCGCCAGCACGGACGTTGTGGTAAAAGGAAAAATCGCAAAATCCAACGGAGAGATCCTGGTGATGGACGTGGCCGTCATCGATGCCACCGGCACCGACTGGTTTCACAAATCTTACCGCATCGAGGCCAGCCGCGCGGCGTACGATGACACCCAGAAGGGAAGGAGAGACGCCTTCCAGGACCTGTACAACACGATTGTCAACGACATGGCGAATTACAAACTGAAACTGTCTGCGCAGGAGATCCACAACATCCGTACGGTCTCCCGGTTGAAATTCGCGCAAGATTTTGCTCCGATTGCCTATACCGGCTATTTAGCCGCCAACAAAGATGACCGACTTACCATCCAACGTCTACCGGCCGACGGCGACCCCATGATGGAGCGGTTGCAAAGAATAAGGGAAAGAGAATACATGTATGTGGATGTCCTCAACAATTACTACGAGGAATTTTATAATGAAATGTGGCCGCCTTACGAAAATTGGCGTCACCTGAGCTTCGATGAGCTGGCGGCCATCAGAAAAATCAAGCGAGACGCTCTGATCCGTCAGATAGCCGGGGCTTTGATAATAGCGGGTGCGGTTGCTCTCGGTGCCAGTGATGTCACCAACACTGCAGGAATAGAGACCGGAATGATCATTCTCGGCGGTCAGGTTCTCATCAACGGGTTTAACATTTCAAGAGAAGCGAAAATTCACTCCGAAGTCATCAAGGAACTGAGCGATTCATTTGGAAGCGAAATGAAGCCTGTGGTGATGGAGTTTGAAGGAAAACAGTACGAACTGACCGGTTCCGCCCAAGAGCAGTTTGATGCCTGGCGAAAACTGTTGCGCCAGATTTACGATGCCGAGACCGGTTTTGGACCGGATGCCTCCGGTGACCCCGCAAACCCGGCCCTGTCGGCAGATCCTTAGCCTGTATATTTCATGAAATTAGCGAGCTAATAAAAGACCGTCAGAAAACCATGCCGCACCCATCACAAAACGAACACCCCTCGAAAAAGGGCTCTGCGGAAGTCATCAGCCCCCTGTCCATTCAAGGGCCAAGCCGCGGGCAGGACCGTCTTCGGCCTGAAAGACACCGCCTTCGAAACGTCTTACTGCTCGGCTTGGTACTGATTGCCATCGTTGCCCTGGGGGGATGGCTTTTGCACTACCTGAAGTTTAATCCCATTGTTGCCGTACCGGATACCCCGCCGCCTGTCGCCGATGATAAGAGCATAACCGCCCTGCCGGATTCCGTAAAACCAGCACCCTCTATCCCGGCTGTATCTGAAACGGCAACACAGGCGATGGAAAAAGCGCAGGCAGAAAGGCAGCGAGATGAATTTTCCCGGGTCACATCCACGCTGGAGAACAAAGGGGTGTCCGAATGGGGCGGGACCCTGTATTCGGAAATGATTACCCTCGGTCGGGAGGCTTACACGCTGCTGTCGCAAAACGATTATAACGCCGCAACCGACCGTTACGCGGCCGCCCTAAAAAATGCGAACCTGCTGGTCGGTCGAATGCCGGCCGCTTTGCAACGCTTCATCGAAGAGGGGTTGGCGGCCCTGACCGAAGGCGACGGCCAAATGGCGCAAAACAACTTCCAAGCGGCCCTTTTGCTGGACCCGGATAACACGGACGCCCGACACGGCCTGGCGAGAGCCGCGCAGGCCGAAGCCGTCAAGCGCCTCGTCGAATCGGCTACCGCCCACGAGAGCGACCGAAACGATGCCCTGGCCCTGGTCGACTACCGGCAGGCCCTGGCGCTGGACCCCGAAGCGGAGCGAGCGATTGCCGGTCGCATCCGGGTACAGGCAAGACTCGAAGAGACGAAATTCCAACAGCTGATGTCCGCGGGTCTGGCGGCACTGGCCCAAAACGATCTTCAGACGGCCCGATCCCGACTGCTTGAGGCCAGGGCGATTCGACCGGATGACCCCGGGGTCGTCGATGCACTGGCGCAGACGGATCAGGCGATCCGGCTGAACCGGATCGAGAATCTTCGTCAAACTGCGATTCGGGCCGAACAATCGGAAGATTGGGAACAGGCGCTGGCCTCCTATCAGAATGTCCTCGAGTTGGACGGCAACATTCGCTTTGCCGTTCAGGGCACGGCGCGTGCCCAGGACTACATCCGCATCAACAAGCGGATTCGCTTTTTTCTCGAAAAGCCCGGTGCCCTGGAGGCCGATCGCCAGCTTCAAAACGCGCTGGCACTGCTCGACGAAACCGGGGGCTTCAAGGTCAGGGGCCCTCGGCTGAATGCCCGGATCGAACAGCTGAAGGCGCTGGTCGAAACCGCCCAGACACCGGTGCGGTTGACCATTGAATCGGATAATAACACAGAGGTGGCGGTCTATAAGATCGGAAAATTCGGCCGGTTTACCGTTCACGAGTTGTTCCTCAGGCCGGGCACCTACACGGTGGTCGGTTCGCGGGATGGCTACCAGGATGTCAGGAAAATCTTAAGGGTCGAATCCGGTCAACAACCCCAGCGCATATCGGTTATCTGTAAGGTCAAGGTGTAAGCAAAGCACATATGGTCGACAAGCCTATCGATAAGCGGTCACCGCCTGCCGAAACCATTGCGCCGATCCCCTATCGTCCCCCGCGACGAAATCGCGGCAAAACCGCCCGGCTCTCATGGAAATGGTTGACCGCTGCCGGCCTGGCTTTGGTTCTATTCGGGCTCGTCGCACTGGCCGGGTATGTTTTTACGGCCCGCCGGGTCTTGATACAGATCGAACCGGCCCCGGCCGACATATCCATCCGGGGAAGCCTTCTGGCGCCGCGTTTCGGTGAGCACTATCTGTTGCGACCCGGAAAATACACGCTGCAGGTCGACAAACCGTGTTATGCGCCACTCGAGACCCAGTTGGTGGTCGGCGCGGATAAACACCAGAGCTTTCGCTTGACGCTGCAACAGCTTCCCGGCAAGCTCACAGTTCGGGCACACCCGAAGGACGCGCCTGACGCAGAAATTCGGGCAGCGCGGGTCTTCCTCGCGGGTCAAGAGGTGGGCCAAACGCCGCTCCTGGAGCTGGCGGCAGCGGCCGGGGTTCAGCGGCTGGTTGTCAAGGCCGAGCGCTACCAAGATCATCAGAGCGAGATAACCGTCGAGGGCTGCGGGAGACTCCAGGAAATGGATCTGGTGTTGACACCCGGGTGGTCCGACGTGTTCATCAGCTCTGTTCCGACCGGGGCGCTCGTCCTGGTCGATGGCGCGCGGGTCGGCAAAACGCCGGTGACGCTGGAGCTTCCGGCGGGAACCCATGCGGTGGAATTGAGCGCCGAGCGTCATAAACCTTGGCAAACGCAGCTGGTGACAGAGGCGGGTCTTCCCAGGGAACTCAACGGTGTTCGTCTGGAACCGGCCGACGGCAAATTGATGGTAAAGAGCTCACCTGCGGGAGCACGTGTGATGGTCGGAAAGCGGTATAGCGGTCAAACCCCCCTCGAGGTGACCCTCGCGCCCGGGATCCCGCATGTCATTCAGCTCTCTAAAGCCGGTTATGAAGATGCCGTCCGCACCATTCAAATCGAAACGGCCGAAGAAGAGACCATGGAAGTGGATCTGCGCGCCGTAAAAGGGATCGTCCATTTTTCCGTCCAACCGGCAGGGGCCGAACTCTTCATTAACGGAAGGTCGATCGGGAAGGTACCCCAGCGCCTGGATCTACTGGCCACAGTCCAGAAGATCGAAATCCGGAAAAAAGGCTATCAGCCCTTTCAAACCCGTATAACACCCCGACCTGGATTCCCTCAGGAAATCCAGGCCGTTTTGAAAGCGCTGACCCCCAAAGGGACATCCTCGCAAGAACGTATCGCGACGCGCAACGGGTATGCCCTGAAACTCATTCGACCCGGGCCGTTTGTCATGGGATCTTCCCGGGGGGAACAGGGACGTCGCTCCAATGAAACCCTGCGGAAAATCGAGCTGAAACGCCCCTTTTACATGGGTCTGAAAGAAGTCACGAACAGAGAATTCAGAGAATTCCTGGCCCGGCACGATTCGGGCGATATAAACGCCATCAGTTTGAATGATGATGACCTGCCGGCTGTGCAGATCACATGGGAACAAGCGGCTCTGTACTGCAACTGGCTGAGTGCCAGAGAATCTCTGCCGCCGGCTTATGTCTTGAAAAACGGCAAGCTGGAGGCTGCCGAGCCCATGACCACCGGATATCGCCTGCCCACCGAAGCGGAGTGGGAATACTGCGCTCGCTTGACTCCTAGCGGCGCCAAACTGAAATATTCTTGGGGCGCCAAGTTTCCGCCAAGTTCGAAGTCCGGTAATTTTGCCGACACCTCCGCCAAAAGCCTGCTGCCAAACACCATTGAAGGCTACACCGATGGATACCCGGCGGCGGCCTCCCCCGGGAAATTTCCGGCCAACCCTCTCGGATTCTTCGACATGGGCGGTAACGTGTCCGAATGGTGCAACGACTATTACGAAATTTACAGTTACGACGCCAAAAAGGTGGTCGCTGATCCCACCGGCCCCAAAGACGGATCGCTGCGGGTAGTCAGGGGCTCCAGCTGGCGGCACGCCAGCATCAGCACATTGCGGCTGACCTACCGCGACTACAGTAATACCAAACGGCCGGATCTGGGCTTTCGGATCTGTCGTTACGCCCAATAGAGGATAGGTGCGATGACGCGTTGGCCCGCCATAGTTTTGACCGTCTTTAGTCTGCTTTTGAGTCAAGGACTCGGAGACGCCAATGGGAGCCGCAATATCATCCACCCCCTGCCGGGCCGAATCGATCGGCTGACGACATCGAGCAGTCGGCCGTCATCTTATATGCTGACGCAAATCGATGACGGCGGTTCGACCGAAAATAAGGGGTCTGAAACAGGCTCCGCAGAAGACAAACCGTCACCGCCTTCGGAGAAGAAACCCAAATCGGATAAAGCGCGGCCCAGCCGATCGGCACCCTTGAAACCGATGTCCCCATCTGAGGAAATCAAGGCGGATCAAGAGGTTGATTTTCCTTATGATATATAGCCCTGGTTTTTTTATGGTCCAACGAAGTCATTTGGGACCCAACACGCGATCACACTGCACGATGGACGGCAACCATGAGAAAAAGCTTTCCCATTTCGTTTGAATTCGCCTACCAGCTGCTTTCGCTGATACTGATCGCCATCGTTGTGCACGCGGTCTATCTCGGGATCATCCGTCCGAAAGCCGATGTAATTCTGGCCCAACAGGCCGCCATGGCAAAAACGGATAACGCCCAGCAAACCACTGAGCGGTCGGTCTATGTGCTGATCCGCGATTATGAGCAGGAGGCCTGCTTCATTTTGCTGTTCTGGGCGCTGGCGATCATGATCTACAAAGGTGTCACGACAAGCCGCAATCGGGCATTGCTGCAACAAGACCTGCTCCCGCTGGCCGAAGGCGATCGCATTCTTCCGGAAGACACCCGCGAGTTTGCCCGCAAAATCCAGGCCCTGCCGAATCATCAGCGCAACGCGCTGCTCCCGAGGGCTTTACTGGCGGGTTTGCAACGCTTCCGTACCACCCGCAACATCCAGGACGTTGCCGGCGCGACACATGCCTACTGCGTTGCCGAGAGTGAGCGGCTGGAGTCCGAGCTTTCCATGATCCGCTACATCGCCTGGGCCATTCCATCGATCGGCTTCATCGGAACGGTGAGGGGTATCGGCGATGCCCTGGGCCAAGCCCACAAAGCCCTCGAGGGCGATATCTTCGGCGTGGTTCGGAGCCTGGGCGTCGCCTTCAACTCCACCTTGATTGCGCTGTTATTGAGTATTGTCCTCATGTTCATGCTACATCAATTAGAGCTGTTGCAGGAGCGCTATGTTTCGGAAACAGACGCGTACTGCGAGGAAAAGCTGACGAGCCACCTGCATGCAGCCTGACGGCCACCGCATAGCGTTACCCGAGATGTGTTTGACAGGATCGCGGCGTATTCCAACCATCGATTTTTATTTTCATGCAAAATCAGGGCATAGATCATTGCAAAGGTAGATACCATGTCGTTAATATCCCTTGAACTCAGTGATGTCGGCGTCTTGGCGGCGGGTCATCTGCCGCCGAGGTTGCTGGCCGTCGATGGACCGGAAACCGAAAGTCCCGGATTTGCACTGCCGCAAAAAAAAGGACTTGTGGTGGGCCAATCCGCAGAACAGCAGGCCCGACTTCACCCCCAGAGGGTCCAACACCGCTTCTGGGACCAGTTGAGCACTGACCCGCTCAAAACCCCCCGACGCAACGCGGAAACCAATGCGGAGATTGCCTTTGCCCATCTGGCCCAGATTTGGGAAAAGTTAAAACCGCATGGAAACGAGGTCATGATTGCCGTTCCGGCCTTTTACAGCCGGCATCAACTCGGGCTCCTTCTCGGCATGACCCAGGAATTGTCCATCCCGATTAAAGGTCTCGTCATCCAGGCGGTGGCAGCCGTGCCGCAACCTTATCCGGAAAGCCAACTGCTTTTTTTAGACATACATTTGCACCGCACGGAAGTGACGCTGCTCGAACAAGGCGAGCTGCTGCGCCTCCAGGAGACGGATACCCTGGATGAACTGGGTCTGATCCACCTTTACCGGATCTGGGCCGAAACAATGGCCGAAGAGTTTGTGCGAACCACGCGATTCGACCCGTTGCACGAAGCCGCCAGCGAACAGACGCTCTACGATCGCATACCGGAAATTCTGAACCGCTTGCGCAAAGATCAAACGGTCACCATTGACCTGCGCGCCGGCGCCACCGTCCACCGGGTTGCCTTGAATCGGGATCTGCTAGTTCGAAAGTCCGCCTCTTTTCTCGAACAGGCTCGCGTTCTCGTCCGTTCGTTTATGGAAAAAACAGGCCGCCCACAGGGCAACGTGACGGTGCTGATGAGTCATCGCTTCGCCCGGTTGCCCGGGGCGACAACCCTTATGTCCGGTTTCGACCAGCCGCGCCTGGTTGAACTCGAGATCGGGGCGAGTGCCCTTAACACGCTACGGATCTGGGACCAGTTTGATCGTCCGACCAACGGCAACGGCGCCGCTTTTTTCACCAGCCGGCCCTGGCAGCCGTCCAACACGGCCGGATCGCCGCAAAGCGAGCCGGTGAAGTCAACCGGTAGGCAGACCACCCACCTGCTCTATCGCGATCTGGCCTATCCCATCACCGAAGCACCGCTTTCCATCGGGCAGAAAAACAGCGCCGCGGACGGAGGGCTGCTGATCGGCGGTCAGTCACCTGAGGCGGCTCGCCATTACTGCTCGATCCGGCGAATGGGTGAACAGGTTGTCTTAACGGTTATCGGAGACCAGGAAATTCTTATCGACGACCAACCGCTGAAGGGCGAGCGCACGGCTCTGCACCTCGGCCAATCCGTTCGCTTGGGAAAACCCGGTGAGATCATCCGACTGATCGCCTGCCTGAAGGCCGATGAAACGTAAAAAAAGAATAAATGTTTTCAGTCTGGCGTTCCTCGACTGTATCACCTGCGGCTTGGGAGCGGTTATCCTCTTGTTCGTGATCATCAACGCCAAGAGTGCCGCCCGGCAAGAGACGGTCACATCGGATTTAAAGGCCGAAACCACCCGGCTGGAAGAAGTGGTGCGGGAGGGCCGCAAAAACCTGGTGACGCTGAGAAATACCCTCGCAGAAACAACCGCACAGGTCACCGCCACCCAGGGGCTTTCCCGGCAGGTGATCGAAACCATCAGCCCCAAAAAGATTGAGCAGGCCGACAAAGATAAAGACACCCTCGCCCGTGAAGCGCACATCAACAAACTGAAAAGCGATGTACTATCCCTGGATGAGGAACTGAGGCGGCTCAGAGCAGGCGCCAAAACGGAGGATGACCAGGGATCCCGCCTGCGACCCTTCCCGGGGCAGGGAGACCGACAGTACCTCACGGACCTCAAGATGGGCGGAAATCGGATCCTGATCCTTGTAGACGCTTCGGCCAGCATGCTGGATGAAACCATCCTCGGAATCATCCGCCGGCGGAATCTGGACGATCAGGTGAAGATCGACTCCCCGAAATGGCGACGGGTCGTCGCAACGATCGAGTGGTTGACCACCCGGCTGCCCCAGACGGGAAATTTCCAGTTGTATGTCTTTAATGAAACCGCGCGACCGCTCATCGCAGGCACCGGCGGAACATGGCTCGCTGCCGGTGATGTAGACCGTCTGAACCTGACCGTTGAGCGCCTGCGCCGCGTGGTTCCTGAAAAGGGCACGAGCCTGCTGAAAGCCTTCGAGGTGATCAAGGCAATGACCCCGCCGCCGGACAACATCTTTTTACTGACCGACAGTCTCCCGACCATGGGTGCCGCCAAGCCCTGGAGCAACCGGGTTTCCGGCAACAAGCGCTTGAAGTTGTTCCGGGAAGCCGCCCGTCGGGTGCCCCCGCAGATACCGGTCAACATCATTCTTTACCCGATGGAGGGCGACCCAATGGCCGCCGACGCCTATTGGCGACTGGCGAAAAATACCCGGGGATCGTTCTTCTGCCCCGCAAAGGACTGGCCGTAACCACAAAAAAGACAGCGCGGGTCGGCGGCAACGGTCTCCGCTCAAGCAAGCCGCCGCCGCCCTTGGGACTGTTGCAACAGGCTGCGAAACACCTATGAGGACATCCCGTCGCCAACGCACCGAACTTTTCAGCTTGTCGTTTCTGGACTGCATTTGCTGCGCCTTCGGCGCCATCATCCTGCTGTTCGTCCTGTCCAAATTCGCCGAACCGGTCGTGATTGAAAAATTGCGCGAAGACCTAGACGCGAAAATCATCCGTCTGGAGCTGGAATTGGTCGAAATTCAAGGGCAAACGACCGTTTTGAACCGCGAGTTGACGGCCAAAAAGGAGCAGCTCTCCGAGGAAAAAAGAAAGCTCGCCCGCCTTCAGGGCGATTTGTCGGAAATCGATGGCCAGTTCGCCGCTTCCAAAGATGACGCAGCCGTCCAAAACATCATCGCCGGCAAATTGGCGCAGGCCAGGCAGGAGCTGACCGAAGAGATGAAGCGGCTCATGCGACGCCGGACCCCTAAAGTGGAGAGCAGCGTTGGCGGTATACCGGTCGACAGCGAGTACATCATTTTCATCATCGACACCTCCGGCAGCATGCAGGGCAACGCCTGGGCACTGGTTCAGAGAAAGATGCGGGAGACCTTAAAAATTTATCCCAAGGTAAAGGGAATTCAGGTGATGAACGACATGGGAGAGTACATGTTCTCGCAGTACCGGGGTAAATGGATTCCCGACAGTCCCGCCCGACGCCGGGCCATCCTATCGCGGCTGGCCGGATGGCGGGCGTTTAGCAACAGCAGCCCCGTGGAAGGCATTACAGCGGCAATCCGCACGTTTTATTCCCCAGACAAGAGGATCAGCCTGTACATCTTCGGAGACGAGTTCAGCGGAAATGCCATCCAACCGGTAGTCGATAAGATCGAGCGTTTGAACCGGGTCGGCGCCGGCGGCGCCCGCAGGGTCCGCATCCATGCCGTCGGTTTTCCGGTTGTGATGGAATTCACCGACCAACGCGGAAACTCGGGAGAGCGCTTCGCTGCGCTCATGCGGGTGTTATGCCAACGCAACGGTGGGACTTTTGTGGGCTTGAACACTATCCGTCCATAAAGCGGCCGGAAGGCGTCTAACTGTTTTCTGTCCGATAGCGTGATGCAATTAAAACCTTTCATAAGGGAGAAAAGATGGCGTTCAAGATTTTTTATTGGTATTGGTTGGTATTTGGAATGGTGCTTATTATTGCCGAAATATTTATTCCTAGCTTCACCATTTTTTGGTTCGGATTAGGCGCTGTTATTGTGGGAGGCCTTCTTTTTTTATTTCCCGATCTCTCTTTTAGTTGGCAACTTTTTACATGGGCGGTGGCATCATGCCTCTTTACGTTGCTTTGGTTTAAATACTTCAAGCCATTGATGTCCGATCGAACCAAGGCTGGCATTTCTAGAGAAGCGATACTGGGTGAAAGCGGGCAAGTCGTAAAAATTCCTGTTGAGAAAAATCACGGTATTGTTCGTTTTACGACACCTCTCTTGGGGTCTGATGAATGGCCTTTTATTTGTGAGGAGGCGGTCAATCCCGGTGATCGAGTTTTTGTCAAAGATATTTCCGGGAACACCTTGATTGTTGAGAAACGAATATCAAAATAAGTCACTTATCTACTTTCCCAAAAGGAGGAAAATATGCCTGGAATTGTTGTCGTATCTGTTTTTGTTGTTCTGGTTATCATAACAATTGCTCTTGGGGTGCGCATTGTGCCGCAAGGATCCAAATATGTGGTTCAACGGTTGGGGAAATACCACAAGACCCTTGGACCCGGCCTCAATATTATTGTCCCTTACATCGATAGCGTTGCTCACAAAGTAACAACGAAAGACATTGTGCTTGATATTCCTTCTCAGGAGGTTATAACGAGGGATAATGCAGTCATCATCGCTAATGCAGTAGCCTACATAAATATAGTATCACCAGAAAAGGCTGTCTACGGTGTGGAAGATTACACTTTAGCAATTAGAAATCTTGTACAAACATCCTTGCGGTCGATAGTCGGCGAAATGGATCTAGATGATGCATTGTCATCAAGAGACCAGATCAAGGCAAAACTCAAAGGCGCCATATCAGACGATATTGCTGATTGGGGGATTACGCTTAAGACAGTAGAAATTCAAGATATCAACCCTTCAGAAACAATGCAAAAAGCAATGGAAGAGCAGGCCGCTGCTGAAAGACAGCGAAGAGCAACCGTCACTCGTGCAGAAGGTGAAAAAAGCGCGGCTATATTAGAAGCAGATGGACGGTTAGAGGCTTCCAAACGTGACGCCCAGGCAAAAGTAGTTCTAGCCCAAGCCAGCCAAGCCGCGATTGAAAAGGTCAGTCAAGCGGTGCAGAACAACGAACTACCTGTTGTGTATTTACTCGGTGAGAAATATATTGAAGCTGTCAAGAATATATCTACATCTCAAAACTCAAAAGTCATCGTTATACCCGCAGATGTTCCTGCAGCGGTGCGCGGAATTATGGGTAATGTGGGGAAATCCTCAAACAAATAAGTTTCACTTTCGGGGTTTTAATCAATAATCAAGGTTTGAGCCCTATGTTCCCGTCTCTTTTAGGGCTCTTATAAACTCCTCCGGTGGTACCTGCAGTCCGGTCCACAGCGCGAAAGTTCGGCGGGCCTGGAAAGCGAGTGCCGACAGGCCGTCCATAAAATGGATTCCCTTTCCCTCGGCCATTTCCTGCCAAAAATTGACCCGGCGGCCGTAATTGAGATCGAAAACCAACCGGCAATCGGTCACCTCGAGATGCCGCACCACTTCGGCCATTTCCGGCGATTCTTCGCTGCTGGATACGGACGTGGCATTGACCACGATGTCAACCGGCAGCGATCGGCCGGGTAAGGAAGACAACTCCAGCACCTCTCCACTAAAGGTGGTGCTTATGGACCGCGCCTGGTCCGAGTTTCGACCGGAGACATAAATTTTAGAAGCCCGCAGCCAGTTTAAAATAAAAACCACTGCCCTGGCCGCCCCCCCTGATCCGAACACAAGCGCCCTCTTCCCTTCTACTTCAAAGGCGGCTTCGCTAAGGGCATCCATAATCCCGATCGCATTGGTGTTGTAACCCTTCAAGCGGTCGCCATCGCGCACGATGGTATTGACCGCTCCGATGATGTTCGCCCCTTCGGATAAAACATCCAGATAAGGGATGGTGGCTTCTTTGTACGGAACGGTGATGTTGGCGCCGGCAACGTGCAGAATCCTGAGACTTTGGATGGCCTGCCCGAGATCCTGCGGCTTCACCATGAACGGCACGTAGGTCCCCTTGATCCCTTGGCGTTTCAGAACGCTGGAAAAAATGGCCGGAGACTTCAATTGAGCCGCCCGCTCGTCACTGAGGATGCAGAAGACTTTCATGGTAAAAGTAGTTGGGCCGGTTTAGCCAGTTATGCCGGTTAGGCCCGTTGAGCCGGTTGAGCCCGTTGAGTCCGTTAGGTTGCCGAAATCAGTCCGGAGAACAACGAGGCATGAATACCGACTCAACCGGCATAACGGGCTAAACCGGCCTAACCTAACTACGGGTACATGTTTACTTCCGCCAGATCCGGTCCCAGGTATGACCGTTCGTTTTCACCCAGGATGCCAAGGGACAGGCAGATGATGGTCCACAGGTGGACGGTTTGATATTTACCGCCGAAATGCTCTTTCAGGTCGTGGATCTGAGAGTGGCAGTTGTGACAGGGGGTAATACAGTAGTCGGCGCCGGTTTGGTCGACCTGCTCGAACTTCAACCTGCCGTAATGACGGCGGGCTTCAGGAAATCCGGACTGCAGAAACCCGCCGCCGCCTCCGCAGCAAAAATTATTGGAGCGGTTCGGTGTCATGTCGATGAAATTCTCTTCACCGACACAGGCTTTTACCACGAACCGCAGATCTTCGGCAATCGGGTCGCCCAGGGATTTACGCACCAGTTGGCAGGGGTCCTGCACGGTGAACTTGACCTTTAAATCCCTGTTCCAGTCAGAAGTGAGTTTAAGCTTTCCTTCGCGCACCCACTGGGCATAGTATTCGATGATGCTCTTGACTTCAAACTTGTGCTCGATGTTGAATTTTTTCAGTCCGACCCGGACCGAGAAGAATTCGTGCCCTCACTCGGTGTTAAGCCAAACCCTGCTCTTGAGTTGGTCGACCACTTTGGCCTTGATCCGAACATTCTTCTCCCAGTTTTCCAGATCGGCACAAAACAGGCAATAGTTTTCGGCCGCCCAGCCCTTGGTGCCGTATGTCCAGTCCGCACCCACCAGGTGCAGAATCTTCCACAGCGGCACCATTTCATCCGGCTCGGTGACTGGTTCACGGGAGTTTTGATTCAAAAAGAATTCGGCACCCTCCTTGTCAAGGGGCGCCTGCATTTGCGCGAACTCCGGCTGGGCCTCGCGATATTCTTCCAGCACGTCCTCCACCACGAACTGAAAATCTTCTTCGGATGCTCCCATGGCACTGCAGGTTTCATGCTTGAACGCCATCTCGCAGGAGCCTCGAATCCCCTTGGGCTGCTGATCCTTGGGCCAGCGGTTGCGTACGTTAAACACCAGCTGGGGGATGTCGATTTTCATCGGGCAGGCGTAAACGCAGCGCTGGCACATGGTGCACATCCAGGCCCAATTTGAATTCAACACCACTTCGTCGAGACCGAGAGCCGCCAGGCGTAAAAATTTCCGGGGATCCATATCTGTCTCTTATACACATCTCCGAGCCCACGAGACCATTC
>JARFQH010000111.1 GCA_029287875.1 Desulfobacteraceae bacterium
CGCAGTGATAGAGGAGTCCGGTTGTCAGAGCGCATAGCGCAAGCAGACGCAAGTGCTTCATAAATGACCTCCCTGGTTTCCACATTAGTTTGGAATTGAAATGAATGGAACCTAGCGAACTTTCAGTTCAAAATCAACATATCATAGCAGATATTTTTCCTTGACAAGGATAATGGAAAAATATAAAGGTTGGTCCCCTTAATTCAATGAAAACCTTGGACAATGGCGTCCAAAGTTTATCGCCTTGGGTTTTTCGGACAAAGACGCCCCATCAATTCGCGGTAGCGGGCGATGGCGTTCTCGCCCTCAAGGACCATCACCACGCATGGCCCGGAAGACATGAAATCCGTGAGACTGTCGAAAAAAGGGCGCTCCCGGTGCACCGCGTAAAACCCGCAGGCCTGGGCCTTGGTCATGTGAATCATTTTCATGGCCACGATCTTGAGCGCGTTTTTCTCGAGTCGCCGGACAACTTCACCGATCAGCCCCCGAGCCACACCATCCGGTTTAACAATCGAAAGAGTTCTGTCCATCATGTTCATCCTTTTCATCAACGGACCGCCTTCCTGCCGACTTGCCGTGTCATTTTAACCGCAAGCGGGAGTCTGACGGCCCTGTTTTATAAAAATCTTCTCCAGTCGGGCCGAACAAGCCCTCAGGCAGGTGGGCGGCGCAAACGGCGCCGGGTACGCTTGATTTCAGGCCCAAATATCAAATGGCCGGCGGCAAGTCAACACGGGCCGCGACGCTCCGGCGGTTTTAGAAGAACCTGTACATAGTACCGGTTGACCGAATCAAAACAAAAATGGAATCAGACCCACAAATAGAATTGGAAACTTGAAACTCGAAACTCAGAACCCGGAACCCGGAACCAGTGGTGGCCTAAAGACTTTGGACGTTTGGTTGGTAAAATAGATGAAATCCTGATACTGACAAAACCGACCTAACCGACTCAACTGGCGCAACCACTATAACACGAAAATAGAATTTTCATGCACCGTGGAGGATGCCTCAAGCAACCATGAACTTTTAAGGTGGTCAACTGTGTGAGCACCTTTTTCAACAGTTGACAAAAAAAGAGTCAAAATTTATCATTTTCTATACTGTCGTTTCAGCACCTAAGAATCAGCACCTTCAGAGGAGGGGCCGTATGCCGATTTACGAGTTTTACTGCGATAGCTGCAACACGATTTTTAACTTCTTTTCCAGGACCGTCAACACCACCAAAAAGCCCAAGTGCCCAAAATGCAATAAAAAGGACCTTCAACGCCGAATGTCCGCCTTTGCTATCGCCGGCAAGGCCAAAGAGGACGATGGCCTGGACGACCTGCCGTTCGACGAAAGCAAAATGGAGCAGGCCATGGGCATGCTGGCCGGCGAGGCTGAAAAAATCAACGAAGACGATCCGCGCCAGGCCGCCAACCTCATGCGCAAGTTGACCGACATGACGGGGATGAAACTCGGTGACGGGATGCAGGAAGCGCTGAGCCGCATGGAACGGGGGGAAGACCCGGATAAAATCGAAGCTGAGATGGGCGATCTGCTCGAAGGTGAAGACCCGTTTTTGTTGCCGGCCAAAAAATCGAGCGGCGACATATCGGCGACAGCGCAACCGGTAAGAGATGAAAAGCTGTATGATCTGTGAGGATATGACGAAATAACGAGGCAGCGAATGAACACCGAGGTTCGGGACAGAATCGACATCCGGCGAGGCGACATCACGCGGCTGACCGTCGATGCCATCGTCAATGCCGCCAACACGTCGCTGTTGGGCGGTGGTGGTGTCGACGGTGCCATCCACCGGGCTGCCGGACCGCAGCTTCTGGTGAAGTGCCGCACCATCGGTGGTTGTCCGACCGGTGAAGCCCGCATTACCGGAGGCTACAATCTACCGGCTCGCTTCGTGATCCACACGGTCGGTCCGGTTTATCACCGCACAACACCGGCAAAGGCCGAGGGGCTGCTAATGAGCTGCTATGAGAACAGCCTCGCTTTGGCTTCCCAAAATGGTGCCGAAGAGGTTGCTTTTCCCGCGATCAGCTGCGGTATCTACGGGTACCCGATCGAAAAAGCCTGTCGGGTGGCGATCGACACCACCATCCGCTTTCTGGAAACCGAAACGGTCGTCAAAAAAGTCATATTCGTTCTTTTTTCAGAGGGAGACAGCAAGGTGTACGCCGATTATCTGGCCCACTTAGAAAATTTTTCGGATTGACAAATACGAGCGGTATAATTAAGTTACCTGCGCTGATAAATTCAACGAAAAACGATTGCGCAGTTCGGTTTGATACGTAAGGAGGACAAAAATGGTTGAGGTCACAGAAGCGGCAACGCAGCAGATCAGCGAATATTTCAAGGGGCGAGAGGTTTCTCCGATCCGGATTTTTTTAAATGAGGGCGGGTGAGGCGGACCTTCGTTGGCTATGGCTCTGGATGAGCCGAAAGAAACTGATGAGGTCAAAGCCGTTGACGGGTTTACCTATGTCATCGACAAAGAATTTCTTAAATTAGCCCAGCCGGTAAAGGTCGATTTCATCGACTACGGCTTCAGACTGACCAGCAGCATCAAAATCGACTCGGGCTGCGGCGGTTGCGGCTCCGGCGGTTCTTGCGAAGTCTGATTTTTTAAGATACTCAAGGGGCAACACCTCGAGATGTTGCCCCTTTTTTATTCCCTACTCGGACGCAACTCCACTTCTTACCGATGAGCCTTACCCACAGTCGGCAGATAAGGGCATCCAGTTCATATTGCATGACGGCAACAGCAAATGGATTATCCTGCCGAAGATCTGTCGATCGCAGCAATACCACAACCGAGTTGTTTCCGTTGCCCAGGCGGAAAAGACCCACATGCGCGTTCTGACCCGGGCCATTGAAACGTGCCCGGAGTGAAGATACCTGATGGTAGATCAAGCCGCTGAAGAGATCACCCGTTATCACGAGCAGACAAAGCATCACGTTAACCGCTACGCCCGTTCGCCGGGGTACATGGACTGGAAAAACCAGCCGAACCCGTTCCGGGTCTTCGAAGGCACCCTTACAATCCCGCTGCCGCTTGCAGCACAGAACCCGTCCCTCGAGCACATGGCCCTCTACCGGCGGCGGGCAGTGAGCGGAGAACCGTTCAGTCTATCCAGCTTGGCCGGATTCCTGGAACTTTCGCTCGGCCTGTCAGCCTGGAAAGTCTACGGAAACAGTCGCTGGTCACTGCGCATTAACCCATCGAGTGGAAACCTGCACCCCACAGAGGCCCATCTGGTCCTGCCGGCGATGAAGGGGCTCGAGGCGGGCCTTTATCATTACAACCCGCTGCGGCACGCCCTGGAACAGCGGGCGGCCATTCCGCACGACCTGTGGCGGCAGATCACCGGTCATTTCAACACCGACGGCTTCATGGTGGCCTTGAGCAGCATTTTCTGGCGCGAAGCCTGGAAATATGGCGAACGGGCCTTTAGATACTGCAACCATGACGCGGGTCACGCGCTGGCGGCCCTGGGCTTCTCGGCCGCCCTCAAGGGCTGGAAACTCAGCTGCCTGAACGGTCTGTCGGACGACGACATCGAAACCCTGCTTGGATTCGACCGGACTGCCTGGGAACCGCTCGAAGCCGAGCACCCCGATCTGGTCTGTTTCGTGCAGGAACAAAATGGACCCGCGGTCGCCCGCACGCTGCCGCAAGAGGTGATACGGGCCTTTGCCGATCTGATAATTGCCGGAAAACCGAACCGGTTGAGCCCGAACCGGGACGACTGGCAGATCATCTATCGGACGGCCGAGCACTGCCGCAAGCCCCGCACCGAGGAAGCCCGTTGCGATTATGGCGACAAACCTTTTTTCACCCACCCCCCGGCACCCCTTACGGCGACCGACATTATCCGCCGCCGCCGCAGCGCCACCGCATTCGACCCAGACGGATCGATCGATCAGGAACGCTTCTTCGCCTTGCTCGATAAAACCTTGCCGCGCAACCATTGTCCGCCCTTTGACGTCGGACTCGGCGCCGCGGCGGTCCACCTGCTGCTTTTCGTCCACAACGTCCCGCCCCTGGCGCGGGGACTCTACTTTTTCTGCCGCAACCCCGAAGATCTTCAGGCACTCCGCAAGGCCTTTCGATCCGATTTCCTGTGGGAGCCGGTAACCGATGATCTGCCCCTGTATCTCCTTAGAACCGGTGATGTCCGTCAGGAGGCCATCGAGGTCAGCTGCAACCAGGAAATCGCCGGTTTTTCGGCATTTTCACTCGGCATGATCGCGCGCTTCGAGCAAACCCTGCGGTCGACACCGTATCGGTATCGCCATTTGTTCTGGGAAACCGGAATAGTCGGTCAGGTGCTCTACCTCGAGGCCGAGGCGCAAGGCGCTCGCGGTACCGGCATCGGCTGTTTTTTCGATGACCCGGTCCACTCCCTGGCCGGCCTCGCCGACAACACCTGGCAGAGCCTCTACCACTTCACGGTCGGTCGACCGATCGAGGATCCCCGGCTGACGACGCTGCCGCCCTACCACCACCTTAAGCGGAACAGCGATGCTGTCTGAAAAAGAAATACAGCATCTGCGTCTGCGCCTGGTTGCGTGGTATCGTGCCCATCGCCGGTCGCTGCCCTGGCGCAACACGACAAACCCATACCCGGTCTGGATCTCCGAGGTAATGTTGCAGCAGACGACAGTCAGCACGGTTCTTCCCTTCTATCGACGGTTTACCGAACGATTTCCTGAACTGCAGGACCTGGCCCGGGCCGATCTGCAAGACGTGTTGATGATCTGGGAAGGGCTGGGATATTATGCCCGCGCTCGCAACCTGCACCGGGCCGCCCGGATCGTCCGGGACCATCACGGCAGTGTTGTGCCCGCGGATGTAACCGCCTTTCGAAATCTGCCGGGCGTCGGCGACTACATTGCCGCCGCCGTCATGAGCATTGCCTTCGACCAGCCGTATGCGGTCGTCGACGGCAATGTGAAACGTGTTCTGGCGCGGCTGCTGCTCATCGCGGCCCCGGTCAACCGGCCGGCCGACCACAAAATTTTCAAGGCAGCGGCGGCCCGGCTCCTGGATATGTCGCAGCCGGGAACTTTTAACCAGGCAATGATGGAATTGGGGGCCCTGATCTGCACACCCCGCCGGGCGGCCTGCAGCGACTGCCCGGTGAAGGTGCACTGCCGGGCCGAGCGTGACGGTAAGGTCGGCGAGTTTCCAAAACGCCTGCAGAAATCGCCGACCCCCCTGCACCATGTTGCCGTGGGGGTGGTCTTTAAAAAAGACCGGGTCCTGATTACGCGACGCCGCCCGGAAGGGCTGCTGGGGGGGCTGTGGGAATTTCCCGGCGGACGGGTCAAGGACGACGAAACGCCTCAAGACGCGTGCGTGCGAGAAATCCGGGAGGAAGTTAACCTGAAGGTCAAAATCGATTTCCATTTGACCCGCATCAGGCACGCCTACACCCACTTCAAGATCGTGATGGACGTCTACAACTGCCGATACGTATCCGGCAAGGTGTCGCTGAACGGACCCACGGACCATCGCTGGGTGAAGCTCGACGAATTGGCCGGCTTTCCCTTCCCCAAGGCCAACCTTAAGTTCATGCCACTGTTGAAGCCGCTTTAAGGCGCTTCGGTGCACCGGAACGGCCCCCACTGACCCTTTGCGGGAGTTCTTAAAATTTCCGACAACCCTTGAAAAGGCTTGGTGCCGGTTCCATATTGAATGAGGTTCTGGGTTTAGGGTTCGGAGTTCAGGATTCTGGGTTTATGATTCAACGTTAAAGGAAGGACTTCAATCCTTCAACCCTGAACCTGGAACCGATCCGTTTAGGTTGAAATTTTACCAAAGGAGAAGATAATGAGCGTACTCGTTGCCAAGGAAGCCCCGGATTTTACGGCACCGGCCGTCATGCCGAGCGGTATCATCGAAGAAAAGTTCACGCTATCCGATCTGAAGGGAAAGTATGTGGTCCTGTTTTTCTGGCCCCTCGACTTTACCTTTGTCTGCCCGACGGAGATTCTGGCGCACGACCACCGTATCGAACAGTTCAAGGAACGCGGGGTCGAGGTCGTGGGAATCTCTATCGACTCACAGTTCACCCACTTCGCTTGGCGAAATACCCCGGTTAACGAGGGCGGAATCGGTCCGGTGAAATTTCCGATCGTGGCCGACATTTCCCATGCCATCACCCGTGCCTACGGCATCGAACACCCGGACGGGGTGGCCCTGCGGGCCTCCTTTCTGATCGACAAGAACGGTGTCGTGCAGCACCAGGTCATCAACAACCTGCCCCTGGGCCGAAACGTGGATGAAATGCTGCGTACGGTCGATGCGCTGCAGTTCACCGAAGAGCACGGCGAGGTCTGCCCGGCCGGCTGGCAGAAGGGTGAGACCGGTATGAAACCGACCGCCGAAGGAGTGGCCGAATACCTCTCCTCGAAGGCCGAAAAACTCTGATCCCCGCCCCGGACACTGTTTAACCGAACGCTGCACGGGGATTGCGACAGTGCCCCGTGCAGCCGTCACCCTTTACATCATTGCCAGATAAAATCGATGACACCGTCGAGACACCGGCGGATCATCTGCGCGCAGTGTCGATATACCGCGAACGAACCACCGTAGGGGTCGGGAATTTCAGGAGCTCCCGCACCGCCGCCAAACTCGCCGAGCAGTCGGAGGGCATCGGGGGAGACGTGCGCCGTGCTTCGGATAAAACGGGCCTGCTGTCTTTCCATAACCAGAATAAGGTCCGCGTCGGCGATCAATGAACCGTCGATCGCCCGCGAACGATGCCCGCCGATATCGGCTCCATGTTCACGGACCGCCCGCACCGCTCCGGGTTCGGCCGACAGCCCGTCCGCGGCATGGGTTCCGGCGGAACGAACCAAGATGCGGCGATCCGACGCCGGGGATAAAAGGACTTTCATTATACCCTCCGCCATGGGGCTGCGGCAGATGTTACCGGTACAAACAAACAGAAGACGAAAGCTGTCGTTTATCAATACAACTGTTAAATTTTGATTGATTTTAGGGCCTAAATCCGTCATTTTAGATCCTTTTCGTTTCCGGAAGAGCAGGCCGCCTTTTGGGAGTCTATCCTAAAATGATCGTTTGCTCGGTTAAACCGGGACGAGGGAAGAGGTTTTTTTAAGATAAATTGATAGGACAACCCCAATGACCGCCAATAAGAC
>JARFQH010000183.1 GCA_029287875.1 Desulfobacteraceae bacterium
CCTCCGGCGTGGAACAGTAGAGCACGATGGCCTGATCCAGATCGTAGTTTACCAACCAGGCGGCTGTACGAGGATCTTCATGCACGGCATTTTTAATCTTCATGGTGCTCGTTTCCCAGTTTAAGCGAAGATCGATCACCGTCAACCGCTCATTTTCGAGCATTTTCGCCAGTTGCTCTTTTGAAATTCGCGAAACCGGCCGGTTCATGGCCACCTCCTTCTGGCAGTTGTCAGTCAAAGGTTATCGGTCAATTTGATTTTAGAATTGACGCTTTATGGTTCTTACACATGGAATGAAAATCCCATCCGTTTGAAACCTTTATCCCACCCAAAGGTGTCCTTCTTCGTTCGCTTTTCAACCGGCCATGACCGACCGGCGCAAAAACAGCGTGTTGGCTCAGCCCGTTGTCTAACCTAAAATTTCAACGATGGCGCGGGCGCAATTGGCCTTGGCATCCTCAGGACCCTCGAGGTTGATGATTTTTTTATCGAAATCGAAATCTACGATTTTGCAGCCGTGTTTTTCAACCACGTTTTGAACGATGGTCAACAGTTGGGCATCGTTTAGTTCTGTCATAGGTCTTTTATTCCTTTCAAATTGTGCTTATTCGTCTTAAAATAGTGCAATTAAAGATCCGTTTGGTTCTCTAATAACTATTCCATTCTATAATAGCCATAAATCCCTCTTTGACAAGCAGGACTTGTACCGGGCCTTTAAACGCATTAATGTTTAATTTAATGGGATAATAAGGTGGGCGCCTCAAGCGGCCATGAACGTTTAGTACGAAAATAGAATTAGACCCGCAAATAGAAACTTGAAACTTGAAACTCGAAACTCAGAACCCGGAACCAGTGGTGGCTTAAGGGACATGAGCGTTTAACATAAAAATAACCTTTTCGGAGCGAGAGTTGTCGGGCGATGCAACGACACGGTTCTCGCGTTATGAAGGCGAACGGAGTTCGTGCAGAATACGAACCGTTGGAGATGAAAATGGTGACGGACTGGATACCATTTGAAGATGGTCGCTATAGTGTGCCCGAAGCCTTTCTTGTGACTTCCGGCAATGCGGCGGTGGAGCTTCACAGCCCCTATATCGAAATATTTACCGGGCGAAACGGGAAACGCTGGCTCAAGGGCGGCAGTCTGGTGCAGAATTTGCTGATGGTCGAATTGATGGAAGAGAGCGACGATCTGAACATTCTTCTGAACGCGGGAGAAGATTTCGGGTTCCTGATGCAGTCACCCGAAATTCAGGCCGGCAAGGTGTTTTCACCGTCGGTGAGATCTTCCCTTAAGTTCATGCCGACCGAGCCTTGGCAACCGTTGACGCCGGCCGAGTTCAGGCAACTGAAGTCTGTCATAAAGCTCATTTCGCCCGAGACCCGCTAAGAATGCAAGTTAGATATAGCGTGGCGATCCGACTGGATCTATCTTTGCGGTTATAATCGGGATTTGCAGCGGGCCATCGCCCCCCCGTCAACGATTGATCGACTGGGCCACATCGTTGAGCCGTTCCCGCACTTCAATCAGGTACCGTGCCATCTTGCCACGATGATCGGCCATGACGGAGTCATGGTCACCCCGTAGCACGATCAGCGGATCGAAGTCGCAGATTCGATCGATTCCTCTCATTGCAATCCGTATGTTTTCGGCCCCACCTTTTTCGCTGATTTCCGGATAGAGATGGAAGAGTGCCGTCAAAACATCGCGCAGAACCAAAACAACTCCCTGGGTGTAATAAATTCTGTCATCTAGATCTGAATACGGCACTTCGCTGTTGCTCTGAACCAGAAGCCCGAGGGGCTGATCGAGGAACTGTTTTCCGGTGATAAAACTCAAAAGATCGTAGCGGTCGTCAGAGCGCATGTTGAAAACTGCGTTGTTGGTAAGAAGAGCGGCCTCGTATTGCTGCATGAGCGCGATGCCTTTGCGATACTCACTTTCGGTCGACGGAAACCACCAACTGTCCTCGGAGAAGGCAAATCGTTTTTCCCTGGCCTCCTTGAGCAGGGGATTTTCGGCATCGACAGCGCCGAGTTTGGAAAGGTGGGTGGCGGAAAAACCCAAGAGCATCCGGAGTGCAAAGATCGTCCCTTTCTGCCTGTTGGCGCGGTTGTCGAGCCAACGCGTCGGAGAAATCAACAGGTCGTTGACAGACCAGCCGAATGTCGACGTCATCTCCTGATTCAACCGGTTTCGCAGCGCCATGGAAAGCGCCACACCTTTTTCAGCTTCCGGCGCATCGGGTGGCGTTTGGTCGAGCGTCTCCTTCAGTTTGGTATCTAAGCTCGGAAAGGTCGTGCGGTCGATAAGTGTGTAGCCTTTGTAAACCAGTGTGTACACGCCGACCGTCAGGGGCCATATGAGCATGAAGGCAAGCAACGACAGGATGATGCGCTTTCCGAGGATCGTGATGCGGGGTAATTTTTTCTTTTCCATTGTAATGAATTTCCTTTTAACGGCAGCGGCAATCTAACTACGTACACAAAACCAAATAATTCTGACGCGAACGAAAATTACGGATCTGCCTCTGTTTGAATGTCGATAGTGCCGGCATGGTAAGCACATCGTGACCAAACGTCAATGCCGCACCGGCGCCTACTGTCGGATACCCGTCAGAATGAGATAAAAGTGTCAAATTTTGGTCAGAAAACAGGCCATTCGGTCCAAAGAAATTGCGTTGCGGGGAAGCCCGAAACAGCGAGCCTACTGCTTAAAGTCTTCACCGACGGCGATTCCGGCGTCATACCGTTTTACCTCGATTCACATGGCATATAATTTGCTTTTTCGAACCGGTAAAAACCGCAAAAACTTTGTGTAAAGGGCTCACTCCATTATGTTTGTCAGAAAACAGCAGTACCGGATGCCGAAGACCCTGGACGATGCGGCTGAAAAGGTTATTTCGGACCTGCCCGGCGGCCATCAGGAAATTCTTTCAAGAATGACTGACAAACAATTCCAGCGATTCTACGAGAAGGTCGCAAAATTCATACTGGACGATTTCGACCTTTGGCTCGGCAACGAAGAGCTGCTCCGCTCTTGCTACAGCACCCATCCTGACGAGACTTCCACCTGTGATCCCGCCAAAATCATTCTCGACCGGGTCAGGGAAAAGCTGCAGGAAATCGCCGGCATCGTGATTATCACGTAACGGTTTTATGCGGTCTCGATTCCGTCGAGGCGACGGATTTCATTTCGACAGACGACCCTGCACGATCGTCGCCGACGCGTCGTCATTCCAGACTTTTCCCGATGCTGTCGGCAGCAGATTCATCCCCATCCCTCCGCAATGCTTGTTTACGATTCGGTTGTCCATGTGATATTTCATAGCTCGTTTCCGTCCATAAATGGTCCTTTTCCGCAATTTCGGTGTTAAACACTCATCGCCCTTCGGGCCGCAACGGTGCATGAAAATGATGCGCTGGGGCCCGGATGAGCGGTTGTGCCCGTTGAGCCGGTTGAGCCGGTTTAGCCCGTTGAGCCGGATAAACTGTTGCGAAAAGCGGCTGACTGTTTGAGCCGTCTACGGGGTCTTGGACCGGACCCAATGCCGATACCGCATGAAAGAAAAACCATTGGGAACAAACCCGACCTCTTTATTTAAGGACGGGAAAGGTCCGGGCTTAGAACCCGTTGGCGGCGAGTTTCAGCCGCCTTTCGCAATCGCTTATCCGGGCGGAGGCGCCCACCTTTTTATCGTATGACATTCTATTTTCATACTAATAGAATATTGATTTTGAGTGAGACCTTTATAAAAAACTTAATTCGTGTCTGAAAGAACCGCTGTTCGGCAAAGGGACATTATAATAAATGCGGATCCCCAAAAGTCTCGGCATTTACTGGTGGACAACCGCCCTGATAAGCTTTTGCGCCGTTATCGTCTTCAATCTGTTTCTAAGTTCCCACTGGCAGATCCCTTTCGACTGGACACGGTTTGTCTTGCCGCTCTTGCCGTTGATCTATGTGTTAGCTGTATTGCGCTCGTGTCTGCCGCTCAACCACCGTCCCGGTGAAACCCAAATGCTGGCACACCTGGGTATGGCCAACGGCATCACGATGGTGCGAGGGGTTCTGGTGTCCGTGCTGGCCTGCTTCTGGAATTGGCCGGCAACGATACCCTTCTCGATTCATCAATCTTTTGCCTGGCTTCCGGGCGTCATATACATAACGGCGGCTCTGCTCGACCTGGTGGACGGGATTGTTGCTCGGCACACCGACCATGTCACCCGCTTGGGTGAAAGACTCGACACCCTCTTCGATGCCCTCGGGCTCCTCACTGCCGTTCTGGCGGGTATCGCCCTGAACCAGCTGCCCCTTTCTTACCTTGCAGTGGCCCTGGCCTATTATGTTTTTTCGGCCGGAATACGGGTCAGACGCCGCACCGGCCGGATGGTGATTCCCCTTAGACCCCGGCCGGCGGCGCGTCTGATCGCCGGCTTCAACATGGGCTTCTTGGCGACAGCGCTGCTGCCCATTTATCGCCCGCCGGCCACGACAATTGGGGCCATGGTTTTTATGATACCTTTGTTGGCGGGATTTCTCCGGGACTGGCTGGTGGTCAGCGGCCGAATTAAGACAGGATCCCCGCAACCGGCCCCATGGGAAGAAAAGTGGCGATGCCTGTTCAGAGAGCGGCTGCCGGTGGTTTTGAGAGCGGTCCTTTTGTTAAGCTCCCTGACGGCCCTGGAAGAAACGGCCGCCTTCTTCAGCGGAAACACAGAGGGTCCGTTTTATATCTTCGGGCCGATTTTGCGGCCGATACTTTTGCTGTCGGTAGTCATGGTCTCTCTCGGCGTAATGGGGCGCCTGGCCGCATTGACGATCCTGCTGCTGAGTGGTTTTTGGATCAGCCGTCAGGGAAGCGATCCAATGTGGTGCCTGCTCATGGTTGCTGCGGCCGCCTTGTTGATCACCGGCTCCGGGAATCTGTCCTTGTGGCAACCGGAAGAAAAATATCTGGGAATGACGGCTCAGAACACATCTTGAATTTCATTTTTTTAGTTGACGTTCTTTTATCATCTTGGCGATGGACCGCTTTCCTGTTATGGAAAACGTGAGCCTATCCTCCCAGCGAAAGGATCGAAATGCTCGACAGGTTGAAACAGCAGCTGGCCGGCGCCAAAGAGTTTCGCCGAAAGCGGGGGCGACCTTTCGTCATTCTCACATACGCCCAGAGCCTGGACGGCAGTATCGCCGCATGCGACCGACGCCAGGTTCGATTGAGCGGCGCGGCATCGATGACCCTGACCCATCGCCTGCGGTCCTGCAGCGATGCCATCTTGGTCGGCATCGGCACCGTCTTGAACGACAATCCGGAATTGACCACCCGACTCGTCGATGGTCACAGCCCTCGGCCGATCATTCTCGATACCCGGTTGCGAACACCGTCAGATGCAAGACTGCTGCAGAGAAAGGACTGCGCGTGCTGGATCATCAGCCACCGAGAATCCGACGGAGCCAGACGCGAAAACCTGCTGAAGGCCGGCGCAATTGTCCTGCCGTGTCAAACCGCCGTAGACGGTAAAATCGACCTCCGGGCGCTGATGAAGATTCTCGTGGCTCATGAGATCAACATCCTGATGGTGGAAGGCGGTGCCCGGGTCATCACGAGCTTTGTGGGCGCCCGGCTTGTCGACCAGTTTGTCATCACCGTCGCACCGAAACTGATCGGCGGCCTGAATGCCATCGATGACCGTGGAACGGGAATGGACCCGTTTGTTCCGCTCGTCCAGGTGGCCTATCAACAACTGGGAAACGACATGATCCTGTGGGCACAGCCGGACTGGAATTCGGCATGAAGCGAACGGTGGTCATATTCGAAAAACCTTTCGCTGTATCCGTGATCGAAGAACCGCTTCCGGAAGCCGACGCGGGCCAGGTCCTCGTTCGAAACCGGATGAGCGCCATCAGTCCGGGCACCGAACTCTTGGTTTACCGGGGTCAGGTCTCCGACGGTTGGCCGGTCGACAGCACCATTTCGTCGTTGTCCGGGGCCTTCGGTTACCCTCTTCGTTACGGATATACCGCCGTCGGCCAAGTCGTTGTCGCCGGGCCAGGTGTCGATCCGAACTGGATCGGCCGATGGGTTTTTTCGTTCCAGCCCCATCAGAGTCACTATCTGGCAAGTCCGTCGACGCTGATACCCCTGCCGGCGGATATCAACCCCGAAAATGCGCTGTTCGTGCCCGCAATGGAGACCGCCGTCAACTTTATGATGGACGGACAACCGATGATCGGCGAGCGGGTCATGGTGCTCGGACAGGGTATCATCGGACTCTTGACCACCGCCCTGCTTTCGCGCTTCTCTCTGTCCGAGCTGGTAACCTTCGACCGCTATGCGTTCAGAC
>JARFQH010000197.1 GCA_029287875.1 Desulfobacteraceae bacterium
GTTCGAGGTTTTGAAAGAGCAGCGTGACGGGTTGTTGGCACTGAAAGAAAAGTATGGTTCCAAGGTCGCGCCCACCGACCTGCTGAAAGCGAACCCGGGCGTTTGAGGCACCCGGCTGCTGCAGGTCATGGGAGTCCGCCATGACGACCGCGCGGAGATTAAATGACGGACGCCCCTCACTGGCGAGGGTCGTCTTCAGCCGACGCATGCTCGTGGCGCTTTTGATGGGCTTTGCCTGCGGGCTGCCGTTGCTGCTCACCGTGAGTCTCCTGCAGGCCTGGATGAAGGAAGCAGGCGTAGACCTGACCGTCATCGGCCTGATGGCACTGGTCGGGCTTCCTTACACGCTCAAGTTTCTCTGGGCCCCCTTCGTGGACCGTTTCACCCTGCCTTTTCTCGGCCGCAGGAGAGGCTGGATGGTGGTTATCCAGTTGGCGCTTATGAGCGCCATCGTTACACTGGCGTTGACCGATCCGGCCCGGAACCCCTGGATGGTGGCGGGTACTGCCCTTTTGGTCACTTTTTTCAGTGCCTCCCAGGATATCGTGGTGGACGCCTACCGACGGGAAGATCTGGCTGATGAAGAACTCGGCCTGGGCTCGTCGCTTTACATCAACGGCTATCGGCTGGGCATGCTCCTGGCTTCGGGTGGCGGTCTGATCATGGCCGACCACATGCCGTTTCCCGCTGTCTATCTCGTCATGGCCGCCTGCCTTTTGCCCGGCGTGGCGACCACCCTTCTGACACCGGAACCCGAGACACCGTCCGGAACGCCTGCAAGCCTTAAGGAAGCCGCGCTCGAGCCCTTGATCGAGTACTTCAACCGCAGCAGTGCCTTGTGGATGGTCGGGTTTATTCTGCTTTACAAGATCGGCGACGCGATGGCCACAACCATGACAACTCCCTTTTACCTGGACCTCGGATTCTCAAAATCGGAGATCGGCGCGGTCGTCAAGCTCTTCGGCTTCTGGGCAACCATTGCCGGGAGTGTCATCGGCGGCGTCTTGATGATCCGCATCGGCATTCATCGCAGTCTGTGGATTTTCGGCTTCCTGCAAGCGGCCTCCACCGGCTGTTTTGCAGTGCTGGCCCGCATCGGGCACAGTCTGCCCTGGCTGGCCGGGGTGGTAACGTTTGAAAACCTAAGCAGCGGTATGGGCACGGCCGCCTTTGTTGCCTTCATGGCCAGCATTACCAACAAGAAGTTTACGGCAACCCAGTACGCCCTGCTGTCAAGCTTGATGGGTGTTCCCCGCGTCATGGCCGCCGCGCCCACCGGTTTTATGGCCAAAATTCTCGGCTGGGAGTCTTTTTTTATTTTTTGTGCGCTGATTGCTGGTCCCTGTATGCTCCTGCTGTTGAAATTCACCCCCGGCGGCGTCGAACACGACGAGATTTGACGAGTACAATGAAAGACTCCCCAGACAAAAAAATCCCGGCCCGCATTGCAGATCTTAACCGTCAGAGAAAAGAACTGCTGACACTGCCGCCAGAAAAAACGATGCAGCGAATTCTCGAGTCGGCCCAACCGGCGGCCCTGGTTCACTCTTTCCCGGAGCAGGATCTCTATTTTCTGATTCACGACATCGGAGCCGAAGATGCCTTGCCGCTGCTGGCACTGGCCTCCGACCGGCAGTGGGAATACGTGCTGGATATCGAGACCTGGCACCGGGATCGTCTCGAACCGGTGGCGCTGACCCGGTGGTTCGATCTGCTCTACCGGGCTGACGCCCGGCGAACGGTCAAATGGCTGATCGAACAAAAAACCGAACTGCTCACGTTGTATCTCTTCAAGAACATCGAGGTGAGAGTCTGCGAACACGATCAGGACCCATCAGAGTTCGGGGAGGACTTCTTTACGCTCGACAGTGTCTTCTATGTGCGGATCACCGGTCCGCTCTTTGCCCCCGAATCGGAACTGGGCGACATCGAGAAAAAGAACTATCGTGATTTCCTAAAGAAATTGATTCAAAGCTTGGCGGCCTTTGACCACGTTGCCTACCAGGCGCTACTGCTTGAGGCGGCACACATCATACCGACTGAAAGCGAAGAAGAGGGTTACCGTCTTCGAAACGTGCGATTGGCCGAGAAAGGTTTCCTTCCTTTCGAAGAGGCCGTGGGTGTCTATCAACCGCTCACTGCACGACAACTTGCTGAGCGAAACCATAAGATTCTGCCTCGAACAGCGGCTGAGATCAGTGTGCCGGTTCCTCTCTACCCGTCGGGAGTGCTTGAAAACGGCAGTATCTTTACCGGTGCGCTGGCCAAAATCGAGACCGAAGCTGTTTTGGAGCAGCTGCAGACCGAATTCGCCGGCCTTTGCAATCGGATCATCGCGGCCGATTTTGCCCCGGCTCACAGCAAAGACGACCTGCAGGCGGTGGTGAAAAAGGCCAACGGCTTCCTGTCGATTGGCCTAGAGACATTAGCGGCCGAAACAGAGGCGAACGGCCATTCAGTCAGCCATCTGTTGGCGGCTATGATCCAACGTCATCCGTTGTCCGATATTTTCAGGGTCGGTTATGGGCGGGCGCTTGAATTGAAATGGCGCGCTCAGCGATGGCTGGATCGATCATGGTTTGCCGGCCAGGGGCTTTCTCTGACATTTTGGGGCGAGGATTGGCTTGGCGTTCTGGGCGGTTTGCTGGTCAAGAAACCAATGTTCTTCGACAATTATGTATCCGGTCGCATGTACCGGGAATTCAGCACCGTTGACGAGCTGCGGCAGACAGCCGCCGCGCTGGATGTCGTCATTGCCTGCGACCACCTCTTCTCGCTGCTGACCATATCGCCGGAATTGCTGTCTGCACGTCGTTTTTTAATCTATAAAAATCTCATTCTGACTCTTTGGGCGCTCGACCGGGTCGGCTGCACCGAGAAAAATCGGTTTCTGACCAGGGCCGAATTCAGGCTGTTTTTCGAAATGCTCTGGCAGAGCAATGACCGGCCGCGCCGTGTCGCTCTGGTCATGAAGCAGTCCTTCCTTTCGTGGCTCTGCGGGCTGACCGGAATGCGTTCCCACGATATCACCGATAAGCTTGGGCCGGTGCTTGAGAGCTTGTTTCTGGAAATCGAAGAGGAGTACGGCCAGGTTGATACAGCAGATCTCGACCCCAGATTTATTCACCTCTTCCTCATAGAACGCTAAAGGGCTCACTCAAAAATAAGTCACATTTTGAGGTGTCTATTTTTCAAAGATCAACAGGAGGGCGAACGGATGGAAAACGACTTCGGTCGGTATGGGGCAGGAACTTGGCCGCCGAAAAACGGTTCATGAAATCCTGGTTGACATTGAGCTCGAGATAGGTGATGCGGTCCCGAATCCGGTCGATTTCTTCTATGCTACAATCCGATCTCAGCAGCGAAGTGGCGCCGCCGAGGGAACTGTTTCCCAACGGCTTGAAAGCCTTCAGCGGCAGGTCCGGTAGCATACCGATGCCGATGGCCGAGGTCGGTTGGATGAAGGTGCCGAAGGTGCCGGCGACGTAGAATGTCGCGATGTCCTCCAACTGGATGCCGACCGTGCCCGTGATGGTCTCAAGAATCGTATACATGGCGGCTTTGGAGCGGATGAGGCTGTCGAGATCCGTTTGGCTGATGGTCAGGGCTTTGCCGGTGGCGGAGTCTGTGGACGGTACCACGATCAGATGCTCGGTGCCGTCGATGTCAATCAGTCGATCGCCGCACGCCCGCGCTTGAAATCGGCCGCGAAAGTCGATCAGACCGCTGAGAAAGAGCTGAGCGGCAAGATCGATCAGTCCCGATCCGCAAATGCCGTGTGGC
Source organism: Desulfobacteraceae bacterium (assembly GCA_029287875.1). Lineage (GTDB taxonomy): Bacteria > Desulfobacterota > Desulfobacteria > Desulfobacterales > SG8-13 > JARFQH01. The sequence goes on from JARFQH010000197.1 coordinate 3,784, forward strand.
GGTTGATCCGCGATGGTGTGAATTTTGAAACGCTTTGCCGTACGATCCAAGCGCACGCGATCGATAACACCGGGTGCAGCCAGCGTGCCCATGCGGGTCACCCCGCTTTCCAAAGCCGGGCCGGCGGCGCCGGCACAGGCAATCAACCACTGGCTGTTGCCGAGCACAACCTCGGCATTGGTGCCGACATCGACCAGCAAGGCCGGTTCATCGGCCCGGTGGAGACCCGAGTAGAGGATTCCGGCGATCAAATCACCGCCGAAGTAGCTGCCGATATTGGGAAAGACGAACACCCTGGCCTGCGGATTGACCTGGAGACCGAGAGAGGCGGCCGGGATCAGGCCGGGGCGATTGGTGACCGGAATATAGGGCTCCCGGATCATCCAGTGCGGGCACAGCCCCAGGAGCAGGTGTGTCATGGCCGTGTTGCCGGCCACGGCGATCAGCAGGATTTCTTCCGGCAGGCGTGAGCAGGAATGGCAGAGCGCGATGATCTGCCGGTTGACCGCCTCACAGATCAGTTGCTGCAGATGTTGCAGACCGCCCGGCCGATCGGCATAATGGATGCGTGTGAGAATGTCGGGACCGATGTCGATTTGAGGGTTGTCGAAAGCCGATTCTCCCAACAGCGCGTCGCTGGAAAGGTCCACTATCCGCAGTACTACCCGGGTGGTGCCCAGATCGACGGCCAGACCTGCCGGCGGCTTTGCGCTGTGAAGGGGCTGCAAATCGACCAGGACCCAATGGCCGTGGTCCTTGAAGAGTGTGCAGCAGAGCTCGCTGTCTTCCTGGCGCAGAATAAAAGGGAGCCGTTGCAGCAGTTCCAGGTCGATCGCCACTTCGAGTCGCGGGGTCGCCAACCGGTTTTTCAACGCCTCGATCAGACGATCGGCGTCGGCCGTGTTGTTTTGCAGGCTCGGGGAGGGGATTGACAGAATCTTGACCCAGCCTTCTTCGCGATGGTGCATCTGTTTTTTCTTTTATAATGACAAGGCGCTTCGGTTCAATCAGGAGGGCAGGACCCCTATGGCGGTGCCGTCGGGAGGACCGCCGTGCGCGTCCCTGCCGGCGGCCATCAGCCCTGTCTTTTTTTCCGCTCCACTTCCGTTACGATACGGTGCATCATTTCTCCGGCTCTGCCTGCGATCAAATAATCGCTGACGCTGTGCGTCAACGGTGTCGGTTCGGTGTTGATTTCGATCACGCGGGCACCGGACTGCTTGGAGATGATCGGTATAGTTGCCGCCGGCTGCACCGTTGCCGAGGTGCCGATGACCAACATGATGTCGCATTGCATTGCAAGGAGCTGGGAGCGGCTGAGATGCCGGGGCGGGATCTGTTCGCCGAAAAAGACACATTCGGGCCGCAGGATGCCGCCGCAGGCACACCGCGGGGGGAGTCGGTCCATCTCGACCGTGCGGGTCGGGCAGCGCCGGCCGCAGTCGAGGCAAGATTGCCAGGCGAAATTGCCGTGGAACTCGATGACGTCGGTGCTACCCGCTGCCTGGTGCAGACCGTCGACATTCTGGGTGATGATCGTCTTGATGATCCCCAGTTCTTCGAGGCGCGCGAGACCCTTGTGGGCATCGTTTGGCAGCGCCTGATCGACCACGTCTTTCATTCCTCGGATGAGTACGTCCCAGACCTTGCCCGGGTCGCTCATGAAGGCATCGATGTGGGCATATTCCATCGGGTCGATTTTTTCCCATATGCCGTCTTTGCCTCTGAAGGGGGGGATCCCGCTTTCCACCGAAATGCCCGCCCCGGTCAAGGCGATCACATATTTTGCCGTCGTCAGGTCGCCGGCCGCTTTTCTGATCAAATCATCCAATGTGATTTTGTTTTGAATGAGCCCTTAGTTTGCTTGCGCTTGGATTAGAGCTCGAATTTCGCGTTAGACCGCACCCCGAAACACTTCAGATGGTGGCCGGCCGCCGCAATCCTTTTGCGGCAGTCGGCGACAATTTTGTCCATGGCACGATCGGTGCGGTCCTGGTTGAGGTGGAACAGACCGAGCTGCTTGACGCCGGCTTCACCGGCCAGCCGAAGAACGTCGGTGTACACCGAGTGGCCCCACTCGACGAAGGTTGCATACTCCCGCGGGGTGTATTCGGCGTCGTGGAACAAGAGGTCGGCCTCCTTTGAAAAGTCGAGGTAGTCTCGATAGGCTCGACCACCACGGTGAATGTATCCCAGTTCATTGTCGGTCAAAAAGACAAAGGTCTTGTCTTTTTCGATAAACTTGTATCCGCTGCCACCGTTGGGATGGCTGAGCGGAATCGGGATCACTTTCACCGATCCGATATCAAAATCGGTCGGGCATGCCTCTTCGTATTGCATTCGAGCCTTGATATCCGAGTATTTCACGGGAAAATTAGGCGGTGCCATGACCTTGGACAGTATTGTTTCCACAAACTTACTGTGAAAGGGGCAGCGGTGCATCCGAAATTCGGAGTCTTTTGAATAGAGCGGCTTGAAGTAGGGAAACCCCATGACGTGATCCCAGTGGGCATGGGTGAAGATGAAGTGGAACTGTCGGCGTTTTTCTTTGAGGAGCTGATTGCCGAGACGGCGGATGCCCGTTCCGGCATCGATGATGATGATGTCACCGCTCTGGGTTCGAATTTCGATGCAGGTGGTGTCTCCGCCGTACTTGAGGTAGGTTTTCCCGGAAACGGGTATCGATCCGCGGGAACCCCAGCATTTGATGATCATCGCTCCGCCTCAACAGACTTCATAAATGTCACTTTCCAAATGGGTACCCTCACTGCGGATTCATTCCCAAAAAGGTATGCCAGAGGTCTTCGCCGATCCATTGCTGCCGTAAGATGGACCCAACCCGGACCAACTGCTCTGCAATTACGCCGGCTTGACTGCGCAGCAGCCCTGACAGAATAAACCATTTTTTTTGCATAAACCCGGCGGACTTCACCAGCCGGCGCATGACATCGTAGTGGATGTTGGCCAGCAGAAGGTCCGCCGGATGTTCGATAAATGCTTCTGCCCGGCCTTGCACCGCCAGGATGCGATCGGCCATGCCATTCATCCGGAAGTTTCTTGCGGCGGTGCGGACGGCCAGCAGGTTGTTATCCACAGCCAGAGTCGACCGGCTGCCCAGAGCTATGGCGGCAAGGGATAGAACCCCTGTTCCTGTACCAAGGTCGATGACGGTTTGCGGCCGCTCTTCGGCATAAACAATTTCCAGGGCGCGCAAGCAGTCACGCGTTGTCGCATGCGTACCGCTTCCGAAAACCACTCCGGGGTCCAAAATGAGTCGGTTAAGGTCCCCTCTGGCGTCGTGTTCTTTTCGTTCGGTTTCCCAGACCGGCACGATATCGAACCGGCCTACACAATAGGGGACCGGGCGTTCTCCGAGCCACTCGGCATACGGTATCTGATAGGCGTCGATCATTTCCAGCTGAGGTTGGGCTGCAAGGAGCGCGGCGATTATCTTCCGACACGCCCGGGTGTAGAAGAGAAAGGAAAACCCTTCCTCCTCCCAGTTGCCGATGAAGCCGGGGGCCGAAAGATCCATGTCCGGTGCCACACGGCCCTTCAGATAGTAGATATAAAGCACTTCATCGGGGCCGGCGACAATCGCCTCCGGTCGGTCACTCCTTTTCATATTTCGGCAATTCGTCCAGGTACCACTCCATCGGGTCAACCAGCGTATACCCCATGTCCTTGAGCTTGCGCTTGATACGGGCCACATTCTGGGTCAGCAGATAAGGAAAGACCGCGCGTTTGTCTTTCTCAAAGTAACGCGCCACCAGAACGCTGCCGAAAGAAATGCCTTCCTCGGTGATGGCATCGACAATCTTTTTCATCTGGCCGACCTTTTCTTCCACCAGGATGCACAAAAGGGTACCCGGCTGGCCGAAGCCCAGCACATTGATAAAGGCGCGCAGAAGGTCACGCACGGAGAGGATCCCCTTTAGTTTGCCCTCCTTGTCGACGACCGGCAGGGCACCGACCCTCAGCTCCTGGATCAGCACCAGCGCATCCTGAATGGTGTGGTGCGGGCCGATCGTTTTCGGGTCGGTCGTCATGATATCCATGACCCTGAGATCTTTAACTTTTTCCGTTTCCGCTGTGTGGGCCGGGTCCTTTATCATACTGAACGGCAGGGCGCTGCGGATATCACGATCGGTTACGATACCGATCAGCCGGCCGTCGGCACCGATTACCGGCAGATGGCGGATCCGGTTTTGCGACATTTTCTCGTAGGCGTCAAAAACACTCGCCTCTGGATCGGTGGTGATTACCTTTTGGGTCATCGATCGGCTGACAAACATTGTCTACCTCCAGTGTGTGCGTCTTTAAAAGAACGGAAATGACAACAAAAGATCAAAAGGTTTCAGCGCTGCCATTTATTCTTCCAACAGGGTGGCGACGTGGTTGCGGGCGAGTTCCGGCAGACGCCGCAGGCAGTAACCGCCCTCGAGTACCGAGACGATCCGTCCATTGCAGTGGCGGTCGGCGATTTCCATAAGCCGCTTCATGACCCAAGAATACCACTCCGTGGTCAGGTTCATGTTCGACATATCGTCGTCCTTGTGCCCGTCAAAGCCGGCTGAAACAAGAACGAAACCGGGCTGAAACCGCTCGAAGTCTTTGACCAGGTTTTCCTCCACCAAGGTCGTGTACTCTGCGTCACCCTGGCCCGGCAGGACCGGATCGTTTTTGGTGTATCCGTAACCCGGGCCGGAGCCGATTTCGAACTCTCTTCCGGTGCCGGGAAAGGAGAAGGTGGGGTGCTCATGGATGGAGTAGTAAAACACGCTCGAATCCTGCTCGAAGATGTGCTGGGTGCCGTTGCCGTGGTGGACGTCGAAGTCGATGATACCGATTTTTTCGATTTGCCACTTTTGCTGCAAATAGCGCGCGGCAACGGCCACGTTGTTGAAGTAGCAGAAGCCCAAGGCGTGGTCTCGCTCGGCATGATGGCCGGGCGGACGCACGGCACAAAACGCGTTGTCGATTTCGCCCTCCATCACCATGTCGATGGTCTGCAGGATGCCGCCTACGGCCAGAAATGCGGCATCATAGGTGTCGGCGCACATTTGGTTGTCAGGATGTTCGAAGACTCTTTTCCCAGAGAAACAGGTGTCGCCGAAGCGGTCGATGTAGGCACTGTCGTGCACGGTCTCGATCCATTGTCGTTGGGCGGGGTTGGCTTTGATGCGGACCAGTTTGGGCAGAAGCCCGCCATCTTCGATACCTTGGTAGATGGCGGTGAGCCGTTCGGGTATTTCAGGGTGGTACGGGCCGGTTTCGTGAAGCAGAAATCTTGCATCATACAGGAAGCCTGTTTTTCTCATATAACCATCCGGGGTCAATGGGTGAACCTATTTGACGATCTTTTGAAAGATCTGGAATGCGGCCTGAACCGAACGGCTGTCTTCCGGCAACTCGATGGTGGGACGGCCGTTGAGATCGAATTCATAAATCGTATCGTCGGCGGGAACGGTCCCCGCCAGTTCGAGGCCGCCTTCTTTTAATATGTCGAGCACCGTTGCGGAGGGCGGCTCCTTGGCCTGGTTGATCACGGCGCAGCTCTTGCCGACGACGATGTTGAGTTCGCTGGCCAATTTGTTGATGCGAACGGCGGCCTGGATGCTGCGACGCGATGTATCGGAAACCACCAGGAGCACATCTACGTTCTTGGTGGTCAGGCGGCTGATGTGTTCCATGCCGGCCTCGTTGTCCATCACGACGTAGGGGTAGTTGTTTTGGATCCGATCGAGAAAATTGGTCAGAAGACTGTTGGCCGCGCAGTAGCATCCGGCACCCTCCGGTTGACCCATGACGATCAGGTCGAACCCGTCACTTTCGACGATGGCCTCTTCGAGCCTCATTTCCATGAAGATATCCTTGGTCATCCCGCTGGGGACGCTTCCCTTTTTCATGTCTTCGCGGGCGCCCCCGACGGTGCACGCAATGTTCAATCCCAGCACTTCGTTCAAGTTGGCGTTGCAATCGGCGTCCACGGCCAGAATGGGCGTCTTGCCATTTTTTACCATATATTTAATCAACAGACCGGCCAGGGTCGTTTTGCCTGTACCGCCCTTTCCGGCCAGAGCAACCGTATACGTCATTGGGTTCTTCTCCTTCAGGTTTTGATATTAACACAAATTTTGTCCATTTTGAAATTGTTTAGGCCAGTTGGGTCAAACAGTCAAGGGGCATCGTCGAGGAGGCCGCGCAGAAGGTGATTTAAACCGCGCCGACGGTGTGTCCAAAAGCGCCATGATTCATAAAAAGCACGCCGGAGATGGGTTCTCAATTTCCTTGCAAAAGACGCAGATCATATGCTAATTGTATAAATTTTAAATTCAATAATTACGGATTCTTAAAAAAAATACACTGGCGGTGAAAACTCAAGCCGGTTGTTCCGGGCTGATCGTGATGACGACCGGTTGCGAGGTGCTGCAGGCTGACCGGTACACCACCATTTAAACGATAGAGGAGAGGCACAATGGACTTCGAGCTGAACAAGACGCAGAAGGATATCCAGAAAGCGGTCAGGGAATTCACCCGGGGAGAATTCGACAGAGATCTGGTGCTGGAGCTGGAGAGAAAACACGAATTCCCCGAAAAAATCTGGCGCAAGGCCTGTGATCTCGGACTGGTCGGCGTTCATTTCCCCGAAGAGTATTCCGGGCAGGGGCTCGGATGTCTCGAGGACATTCTGGTGGTAGAGGAGTTGTGCCGCGGCGATTCGACCATGGGCAGCGCCGTTGCCCTCTCGAGTTTTGCTTCGGAAATCGTTCTGCACTGGGGCAACGCCGAAATGAAGCAGAAATATCTGCCCGCCGTGGCCGAAGGCCGCATGCTCTCGGCCGGGGCTTTCACCGAACCGGACCACGGGTCCGACATCACCAGCATGGACACCACCGCCGTTAAAGAAGGTAACGAGTGGGTCATCAACGGTACCAAGACCTTCATCACCAACGGCGGGTTGGCCGGGTTTTATTCGGTCATGTGCCAGAGCGACCCAGAGGCTCGACCCACCTATCGCGGTATCAGTTTGATACTGGTAGAGGCCGATCGCAAAGGCGTGTCGACCGCGGACGTCGGACAGAAAATGGGCATCCACATGATGGCGACGACCGAAGTGAACTTCAAAGACGTGCGGGTACCGGCGGCCAACCTGATTGGCGAGGAAAACAAGGGCTTTTACCATGTGCTGCATTTTTTCGACGAAAGCCGGATACAGGTTGCGGCGCAAGCGCTGGGTATCGCCCAAGGCGCCTTCGACCGGGCCATCGATTATGTGAAGAAGAGAGAGCAGTTCGGAAAAAAAATAGCCCAATATCAGGTGACCCAGCACAAACTGGCGGATATGGCCACAAAAATCGAACTGGCGCGGCTGATGACCTACAAGGCGGCTTGGAATTTCGACCAGGGCCGCATCGATCCCAAGCTGACTTCCATGGCGAAGATGTATGCGGCCCGAACGGCGGTCGAGGTGGCCGACGAGGCCATCCAACTGCTGGGCGGTTACGGTTACATAACCGAGTATGAAGTCGAACGGTTCTATCGGGATGCCAAGATTACCGAGATATACGAAGGCACAAAGGAGATCCAGAAAAACACGATTGCCAGCGCATTGCTGGGCAAACTGAAGTAAACTATTTACCTTTGAAAGGGCACTGCGGTTCGCCTTTCAGCGAAAGGAGGAAAGCCATGCTGGATATCGTCAAGAAAACCATGTTGACCGGGATCGGGATGGCCCTGCTGGCCAAAGATGAAATGGAAGAGCTGGCGCGCGAGGTCGTCGAAAAAGGAAAGATGACCGAGCAGGACGGCAAAAATTTTCTGAACGAGCTGCAAAAAAGATATGAAGATGTGCAGGGCAAGCTGGAAGAGCGGGTGGAGAGATCGGTCAAAGACATCCTGAAAAAAATGGATGTCGTCACCGGCGAGGAGCTGAAAGCCATCAAAAAGGAGATCAGGGAGTTGAAGAAGGCGATCAACAAAGACGCAGAGACTGCTTGATCATCCGTTTACAGGTCATCACCCCATCAGGGCCCACTCAAAAATAACGTCACATATTGGACGCTGATGCATCCCGTCCGGCACCGTTGCGAAGGCTCAGAATATTACGATATTAATTCGGTTTCGTACTTTTACGGCCGGGCGCTGCAAGGCCCGAAATTGCGAACTTATCTTTTCGTTAACCCGCGCATTTGCGGGCGCGAAAACTGCAGGCAAGACCTTACATGCTGAGCATCCGAAAAATCGGCGTCATCGGCCGGACGTATCGCAATTTGAACCGTTATCGGCAGATTCTGGCCGTGTTGCTCAAGTACGGCTTCGGCGATTTACTGGAACTGCTGAAGCTCGATCAGTACGTTGCCGCCGGATTACAGCTGATATCCAAAAAACAGTCGATCAAGGTCGAAAAGCTCACCCGGCCGCAGGGATTGCGGATGGCCCTCGAAGAGCTCGGTCCGACATACATCAAGCTCGGACAGATTCTGTCAACCCGTCCGGACCTGATCCCGGTCGACTTTCTGCAGGAACTCTCCAAGCTCCAGGACAAAGTACCCTCGTTTCCCGCCGCCGCCGCCCGTAAGATCATCGAGACCGAGCTGGGGATGACGCCTGAAAATCTGTTTGTCCAATTCGACGACACGCCGCTGGCATCGGCCTCCATCGGCCAGGTGCACCGGGCCCAGTTGCAGGACGGTCGGGAGGTCGCGCTCAAGGTCCAGCGGCCCGGCATCCAGAAAGTCATCGAGGTCGACCTCGAGATCATGCTGCACCTGGCGACCCTGATGGAACACCACATCGAGGAACTGGCCTTCCACCGCCCGATAAAAATTGTCGAAGAATTTGCCCGGACACTGGAAAAAGAGCTCGATTACCTGCTCGAGGCCGCTAATATGGAACGAGCGGCGCTCAACTTCAGTGACGACCCCGCAACTTGTATTCCGGCCGTTTTCCGAGAGCTGTCCACCGCGCGGGTCCTCACCACTGAGTGTATCAAGGGTATCAAGGTTTCGGATATCGAGCGGCTCGATGTTGCAGGACTCGACCGCAAGTTGATCACCTCGCGCGGGGCCGACATTTTGCTGCGCATGATCTTTGAGCACGGTTTTTTTCAGGCCGATCCCCACCCCGGCAATATCTTCGTCTTGCCTGACAACGTCATTTGTCTGATCGATTTTGGGATGGTGGGCTCTGTGGACCGACAAACCCGTGAGACCTTTGTCGATTTACTGGACGGAATCGTCAAAAAGGACGCGTCGAAAGTCGCCGTTGTCCTGTTGCAACTCACGGACTGGGAAGAAGAACCGGACAGCCGCGCCTTCGAAGTCGACGTCACCGATTTCATGGCCTATCATCTCTTCAGGCCCTTGAAAGACGTTCGGATCGGCAAACTACTCCATCATCTGCTGGAGCTGGCATCGCGTCACCGGCTCCGGATTCCCCCGAACATCTTTCTGATGATGAAATCCATGACCACCGTTGAAGGTGTGGCGCGCATGCTCGACCCGGAATTCGACCTTTTCGGCAGGGCCGCTCCTTATATCAGGAGCGTTATCCTGGAACGGTATTCACCGCAACGCCTGTCGACCGATGCCTTTCAGATGACCGCCGATCTGATAAAGTTCACCCGGCGGTTCCCTCAAGATCTGCTCGACATCGCCCGCCTGGTTCGCCGCCAGCAACTCTGCCTCAAAATAGAAGACCGGGGACTCGAGCGCACCCTTTCCACCCATGACCAAATCAGCAACCGCCTCTCTTTTTCGATCATCATCGCCGCCCTGATCATCGGTTCGGCGCTGATTGTAATATCCGAGATCCCGCCTTTGTTTTACGGAATATCGTTGATCGGCATCATCGGCTTCACTGCCGCCGCTTTGATGGGTATTTGGCTGCTGGTGGCTATTCTACGCAAGGGAAGGCTTTAATGATTTTCAAAACCGTTCATCCGGGTGGAGGTGCCCACCTTGTTCGGTTGTGTCAGTCGAGTCCCGCCGCGGGATTAAGCCGGTTATGTCAGGCTAGGGATGTGACCCAAATTCTATTTTCGTGTTAAACAACGGTGTACCCTGGGCCTTCGCCGCCTTCAGGGCAGGTCCAGGTGATGTTGCGATAGGGGTCCTTGATATCGCAAGTCTTGCAGTGAAAACAATTGGAAGGGTTGAGTTTAAGCCGTCTTTCACCTGTTGCTGAATCGGTTTCGATTTCGTAAACATTGCCGGGACAAAAGCGTGTGCAGGGGCTGCGATAGGTGTCGAAGCACCGGGTGACGCACAAATGGGTGTCGTGAACAATCAGATGCGACGGTTGGTCCTCGCGGTGTTTGGTTTTTGAAAGGTACACGCCGGTCAGTTTGTCGACATACAGTTCACCGTCGAAGGTAGATTTGTCCAGATCCTTGCTGCCGGCGGTTGGGTCGGCTTTAACGGGTGCGAGGGTCGTGTAATCTTCCTGAAGGGGCATTCGTTCGATCAATCCGCGGCCTTTGGTGACGTACTGGGCCCCCAGATGAATGAATTTGACCGCTCCCTTTTTGGCAAGCGCCTGGGCGAAATTTCTGCCTTCGTAGAGTTCTTTTTTCAGCCAGCCGGCGTCAAAGAGGGTCTGGAAGGCGCCCAAAGACTCTTCGGTGAAACTGTTTCGAGCGATGGCCGCGATGATGGCCTCGGCGGCCAGCATGCCGGATTTCATGGAGACATGGATTCCCTTCAGGGCCGGCGAGTTGTGCATGGCCGCACTGCCACCCACGAAAACGGCACCGTTGGCCGACAGTTTGGGGATGCTGAAATAACCACCCGTGGAAACCGTCCGGGCACCCTGTTCGATGACCTTGCCGCCCTTGATGATACCGGACACGAACGGGTGGCGTTTGAACCGGGTGAACATATCGTAGGGGTCGATCAACGCATCCTCATACCCAAGACCGGTAAGGTACCCGATGGCAATCTTGTTGTCCTTCATCTCATAAATAAAGCCGCCTCCGGGCGTATTCATGCCGAGCGGGTAGCCGAGAAAGTGGATATCGTTGCTCTTGCCGGTCGCAAAGTAATGGTTGTCCGGCAGCTGAATGACCTCCTTGACCCCGGTTTCGTATATCTGGGGCATCTTGGCGGCGGCGATGTTCAGTTTTTCTTCGATTTGTTTGAAAAGACTGCCCCGGGCCCCCTCACCGAAAACCGTTACCTTGGCTTTTAGGTCGATTCCGGGTTCGAAGTTGGCTTTGTGTTCGCCGTCTTTACCGAGCCCCTTATCGCCGGTGCGAATCCCGGTTACCGTTTGCCCTGTTTCGTCGTACAGAACCTCGTTGCCGGCAAATCCCGGGAAGATATTGATCCCCATTTCCTCGGCTATTCCACCCAGCCAGCGGCAGAATTTTGACAGACTGATGATGTAAAACCCCTTGTTATGGAGATAGTGAGGCACCAGGGGGGCCTGGAAGGCGCGGTTTCGGGTCAGATAATAGAAGGCATCGCCTTGAACCACGGCTTCAACCGGACATCCTTTTTCAATGTGATCCGGCATGAGTTCATGCAAGGCCCTTGGATTGAGAATGGCCCCGCTGACCGAGTGCGCGCCGATGTCGGAACCTTTTTCGATCAAGGCCACCTCGATGGTCATGTTTTTTTCCCGTGCCAGCTGCATCAACCGGACGGCGCCTGCCAGACTGGCGGGGCCACCGCCGACGAACAATACGTCGAAATCAATGGATTCCCGTTCGACACTCATTATTCGGCTCCTTCATCCTGGGATTCACGAAAATATAAGTTCGCAATTCCGGCCCTATTTAGCACGACGGGTGTTTTTTGTAAATCGGGAAGCGGTCTTGAAATCCGGTCAATCAGGATTACTATCTGGTGGCGGAAAGCGTCCTGCTGCTTTAGCACGAAAATAGAATTTTCATGCACTGTGGCGGCCCGAAGGGCCATGAGTGTTTAACCGTAAAACCGTAAGGAGGGTGATGTATGGATGGCGCAAGACTTGAATCTGTAGCACGTCAGCTTGTTGCAGACGGAAAGGGTATCCTGGCGGCCGACGAGAGCGCGCCCACAATCAAGAAACGTTTCGACACCATCGCGGTCGAATCGACAGAAGAAAACCGTCGGGCTTACCGGAATTTGCTTTTTACGACACCGAATGCCGAAAAGTACATCAGCGGGGTGATTTTATTCGAGGAAACCCTGCGACAAAAATCTTTAGACGGTGTCGCGTTTCCGCAGCTGTTGAGCGGCAAGGGGATTCTGCCCGGAATCAAGGTTGATAAAGGTGCTAAGTCTCTGGCCGGATTCAGTGGTGAAAAAATCACCGAGGGTCTGGACGGTCTGCGCGAACGTTTGGCCGCCTGCAGGGATATCGGTGCGACGTTTGCCAAATGGCGTGCCGTGATCATCATCGGCAAAGACATCCCGAGTCAGTTTTGTATCGATGCCAATGCTCACGCACTGGCCCGCTACGCTGCGCTGTGCCAGGAAGAAGGCCTGGTACCGATCGTCGAACCCGAGGTGCTCATGGATGGGCCACATGACATACAGCGATGTCAGGACGTGACGGCCGCCACCCTTAAAGGTGTTTTCAGCGCGCTGTTTGAACATTGCGTCCTGTTGGAAGGTATGCTACTCAAACCGAACATGGTTCTATCCGGAACAGAGTGTCCGAAACAGGCCGGTGTCGCGGAAGTGGCCGAAAGGACAGTGCGCACGTTCCGGCAGGTCGTGCCGGCGGCCGTGCCCGGGATCGTTTTTCTTTCGGGTGGCCAGAGTTCCGAGTTGGCGACCGAGCATCTGAATGCGATGAACGCACTCGGAAAGCATCCCTGGGAACTCAGCTTTTCTTACGGTCGGGCCTTACAGGAGCATGCCCTCAAAGCCTGGCAGGGGCGGGCCGATGCTGTTGCCGCGGCCCAGAGAGTGTTCCACCATCGGGCCAGTTGCAACGGCGCGGCGCGTTATGGCAAATACGACAAGGTGATGGAAGAAAAGGCCGCTTGATACAAGCCTGATGTAAACTTGATACGAGCGGGAAGCCGGAGTGACGGATCGGTGATCGGCGGCATGACGGACACAAGACTGACCAAAGATTCCTTTACATTTGTGATGTCAATCTATTTTAAGCATTTGCCCGCGGACATGGCTCTCTTCTGCAAATCAGTTCCCGTTGGCCGATTCGGTCGGACCGTCATGTGATGAACGACTTCTGGCACTGGTGGCAGCACATTCCCCAACACCTTGACCCGGTTATTTTCGATATTGGCGGATTCAAGCTGCAATACTACGGGCTGATGTATGTCGTCGCTTTTGTCGTGACGTATTTGCTGGTCACCTGCCGGCTTAAACACGAGGAGCGCTTCCAGTTAACCCCCGACCGGGTCCAAGCGCTTATCACCTCCATGATGTTGGGGGTTATTGTCGGCGGTCGTCTCGGATACGTGCTCTTTTACAACCTGCCCTATTACCTCAAGCATCCGCTGGAAATTATTCTGCCCTTCGACCTTTCGAACGGATTCAAGTTTACCGGTATTACCGGCATGTCTTTTCACGGCGGTCTGATCTGCGTCATCCTTTTCACCTGGCTCTACTGCCGTAAGAACGGTCTCAATCTGCTCGAGGTGGCCGACCTTTTTATTCCCGCCATTCCGCTGGGATACACCTTCGGCCGAATCGGCAATTTCATCAACGGCGAGCTTTACGGCCGGGTCACATCGGCTCCTATCGGCATGTTGTTTCCTCTGGCGCCCGGCAGCCAACTGAGGCACCCGTCGCAGCTCTACGAAGCCCTGTTCGAGGGTGTTTTTCTTTTCGTGGTTTTGTGGAGCCTGAGACAAAGGGTCCGCATACCGGGGGCTATGCTGGCGCTTTACCTGATCGGATACGGCACGGTGCGGTTTTTCATCGAATACTTCCGGCAGCCTGACGCCCACCTGGGATTTGTTTTTTTTTCATTTTCAATGGGGCAGATACTGTGCCTGTTGATGATCGGTTGCGGAGCCTATCTACTGGTCTATCTGTACCATCGGCAGAGGATTATCATAAACACCCGCTGACGCTGACGCTGACGCTGACGCGGGCATTTTTTCAATAACGGTAGGAAGCTGATTTTTATCATCATGTCGACATTGATTCTCTACAACACACTTTCCCGCAGCAAAGAGCTTTTTCGGCCGCTGCACGAAGATTACGTCGGTCTGTACACCTGCGGGCCCACGGTTTATAACTATGCCCATATCGGCAACCTGCGAACCTATATCTTTGAAGATACTCTCAAGCGCGTGCTGCTCTTCAACAATTTTCGGTTGAAGCATGTAATGAACATCACCGATGTCGGCCACCTGACCGGCGACCGGGATATGGGCGAAGACAAAATGGAAAAAGGCGCCGCCCGCGAGGGTAAAACCGCCTGGGATATCGCCGAGTTTTACACCCGGGCGTTCCAAAAAGACATCGATCAATTAAACATCCTGCCGCCGGACGTCTGGTGCAAGGCTACCGATACGATACCCGATCAGGTCGCACTGATTCGGACCCTGGAAGAAAAAGGATACACTTACCAGACCGGGGACGGGATCTATTTCGATACTTCCCGCGTCGAGAATTACGCCAAATTGTCCAACCAGAATCTCGATGCGCTCCAGGAGGGGGCCCGGGTGGAAAAGAATCCCGCGAAGCGGAACCCGACCGATTTTGCGCTGTGGAAATTTTCACCCGAAGACGCCAAACGCCAAATGGAATGGGACTCTCCTTGGGGCAAGGGTTTTCCAGGCTGGCATATCGAGTGTTCGGCCATGAGCATGATGTTTTTGGATGACCATCTCGACATTCACTGTGGCGGGACCGATCACATCGACGTGCATCATACCAACGAAATTGCCCAGTCGGAGGCGGCCACCGGTAAAAAATTTTTCAATTTCTGGATGCACGGGGCGTTCCTGAACATCGCCGGCGGCAAGAAGATGGCCAAGAGCGTCGATAATTTTCTGACCCTCGATGCCACGTTCACCCAAAACGGAATCAACCCGCTGGTCTATCGCTTTGCCGCATGTCTCACCCACTACCGCAAGCCGATGGAGTTCAGCGATGAATCTCTGGAGGCGGCGCGTAACGGCCTGGCCCACCTGCAGAACCAGGTCCGCAGCCTCATGGACCCGCAGAAGGGCGAGGGAAAAATCCTGCCGGATTTCAGACTCCGGTTTATGGAGGCCATAAATGACGATTTGAACATGCCGCGGGCCATGGCCATCGTGCAGGAAACGCTGAAAGCGGATCTCGACGAAGCGGACAGGTTGGCAACCGTGTTGGATTTCGACCGTGTGCTGGCACTGGACCTCGACCTGGTGGGCAAAGAAGAGCGTCTGCCGAAGGAGGTATTCAAGCTGATCGAAGAGCGCCGAAAGGCCCGGACCGAGAAGGACTGGAAAGCCTCCGACCGGTTGCGGGACGAGATTCAAGCTCTCGGCTATACGGTTCAGGACGCCAAGGACAAAATGAAGGTCTTCAAAAAATAAAAATTCAACATATCCTACTTGATCAACCGCCGACGCATGGCCCTCAAAGCCAGAATGGCGAAAATCACAAAAAAGAGCAGCAGGTAAAGAATACTGAGCACAGGCGGTGTCTCGCGGGCCCCGAGACTGAAGCAGCGCACCAGTTCCGTGAGGTGGTAAAGTGGAAAAACCAGCGCCACCGGCTGGGCCCACGAAGGCAGGTTGGATACCGGGAAAAAAGTTCCGCTGAAGAGAAACATAGGGGTGATGAACAAAAAGATCGGCAGATTGAACATGTCGATCGTGGGCACGATGCCGGTGAAAAACATGCCCACGGCACCGAAAGCCAGGCCTCCCAGCAGAGCCGTGGGAATCAGCAGCAGGCCGAGAGGAAAACGGACATATCCCAGCACCCCTAATACCAGCAGCATGACAGCGGCCGCGCCCACCGCCTTGGTGGCGCTCCACACAATTTCGGCGATGATGATCTCCTCCAACGACAGCGGCGTGGACAGCATGCCGTCGAAGGTTTTCTGGTAGTACATGCGGACGAAAGACCCATAGGTGGTTTCGAAAAACGCGTTCCACATCACGGCTGTTGCGACCAATGCGGGTGCGATGAATGCCGTGTAAGACAGCGCAAGGCCGGCATAGCGAACGGTGCCGATCAGGCCGCTGAACCCCAGACCAAAGGCCATAATGTAAAACAGCGGTTCGAGCAGCGGGGTGATGAAATTGACCTTCCAAATTTTCTGATAGACGACCAGATTTCGCTCCCATACCCGTAAAAAACGCCATGAATAAACCGACCAGTCGATCATTCCCTGAGTTCCCTTCCCGTCATGCGCAGAAACACATCCTCCAGGGTGCTGTTTCTGAAAATGCACTTTTCGGTACAAAAACGATCGCGAATCGTGTTGTGAAGTTCAACCTCCTCCGGTACGTACAGGATCAGGCGACCTCCTAGATCGTCATGTTCGATGCGGTTTTCCTTCACGTAATCCCTCAACGCTTGATCGGGACCCTCGATTTCGATCGCACTGCTGCCGGCGTGGCGGGCAATCAACTCCGCCGGACTGCCGTCGACCAGAATGCGGCCATGATCGATGATCACCAGACGATCGCAGAGCCGCGAGGCCTCCTCCATGTAATGGGTGGTCATCAGAATCGTCAGGCCGGTGGCTTTCAGTGTCGCCAACTTGTCCCACACCTGGTGGCGGGACTGAGGGTCGAGCCCGGTGGTCGGCTCATCTAAAATTAACAGGTCGGGCCGGTTGATCAATGCGCGGGCTAAAATCAGCCGTCGTGCCATTCCGCCCGAGAGCTCCATGACCTTGGCCTCTTTCTTATGGGTCAGGGCGAAGAAGTCGAGCAGTTCACGTGCGTGTTCGGCGGCTTCCTTTTTCGGGATCGAGAAATAGCGGGCATAGACATGCAGGTTCTGTTCGACCGTCAGGTCCGGGTCGAGGGTGTTCTCCTGATGGCAGACGCCGATGCGGGATTTGATGGGGCGCCAATGGGTTTTTATGTCGAGGCCGAATACTTTCAGACTGCCGCCGGTGGGCGGTGAAAAGCCATAGAGCATCCGGATCGTCGTGGTCTTACCGGCGCCGTTGGGGCCCAGCAGACCGAAAAATTCGCCTTTTGCCACGGAGAACGAGATGCCGTTGACAGCCGCAACCCTGTCAAAGCGTTTCAGCAGGTCTTGAACTTCGATCACGTTCGGCATGCGGCTTCAGCTCCACAAAGGCGGTCAGCGGTCGATCAGCAGACGTTTGCCGGCGGGTTGGGGGTCAATATGCCCCTGATAGAATGCCAGGTGCCCGGAAACGATGGTGGCGGCCACCGATGAGCGAAACGTCAGTCCGTCGAAGGGGGACCAGCCGCAGCGGTACAGGATCGACTGCTCGTCGACAGGTTGCGGGCGGTTCAGGTCGATAAGGGTTAGATCGGCCCAGTAGCCTTCACGAATGAATCCGCGGTCCTTCAAGCGAAACAGCCGTGCCGGGGCATGCGCGGTTTTTTCGGCGATCAGCGGCAGTGAAAAAAGCCCGTCGTGATGAAGTTCCAACACGCAGACCAGGGCGTGCTGCACCAAAGGCAGACCGGCCGGGGCCTTGAAATACAGATTCTGCTTTTCGGAGAGTGTGTGCGGGGCGTGATCGGTGGCGATCACGTCGATCCGGTTGTTCCTTACCGCGTCGACCAGTGCTTGTCGGTCGCTGGCGGTTTTAATGGCGGGATTGCACTTGATGCGGGTGCCCCGGCTCGCATAATCACCGTCGTCGAAAAAGAGGTGGTGCACGCATACCTCGGCGCTGATCTGTTTGTTATCCAGAGAGCCCTCCGACAGCAGGGTCATTTCCCGAGCCGTGGTCAAGTGCAGCAGATGCAGCTGTGTGGTGAAACGGCGGGCCAGATCGACCGCCAGGGCCGAGGAACGGAAGCACGCCTCTTCACTGCGGATGTACGGGTGAGCTGTCATGGGGATGTCGCGACCGTACCTGGCGCGCATCTTATCTTCATTGGCTTTGATGGTCGGGGTATCTTCACAGTGAGTGGCCACCAGGGTGGGCGTTTGGGAGAATATTTTTTCAAGCGCTTTCGGGTCGTCCACCAGCAGATTGCCGGTTGAGGCGCCCATGAAAACTTTTACGCCGCAAGCAGTGCGGGGGTCGAGGGCCACGATTTCATCGATGTTGTCGTTGGTGCCGCCCAGATAAAACGAATAGTTGGCGAAGGATCGCCCGACGGCCAGCAAGAATTTTTTTTCCAGAAGCAACTGCGTGGTGGTCGGCGGCTGCGTGTTCGGCATGTCCATATAGCTGGTGATGCCGCCGGCGACGGCGGCCCTTGACTCGCTGTAGATATCGCCCTTGTGGGTCAGGCCCGGTTCACGGAAATGGACCTGGTCGTCTATCATGCCGGGCAGCAGTATTCGCCCGGCGGCATCGATGATCCTGGTCGCCGGCTGCGATGACAGATTCGGCCCCACTTGGGCGATTCGGCCGTCGGCGATGAGTACATCGCCGGGTCGAACCTCTCCCTCGTTAACGATCCGGGCGTTGACGATCAAGATCGACTCCATGCTTTTGTGGTCCTTCTTAACCGATTTTCATAACCATTAGCTTCGCGCGATTCGGAGTAACCCGCAACCGCAAATATGGCTGATTCGTACCACAGCTTGCCGGTAAAATCAAAAATGTCTCATTCGACATTGTGTATAAACAGGATTCGCCTTATCCGATGGGCATTTCTAAGAAAAATGTGGACATTCAATTGACATCCGCTTTATTGTGCAAATTAATTGCATCCGCCTCCCGGTCGTGGTCCCGTTGGCCTGCGACCGGGAGGCGGACCTGCAGAAAGTGGCCCTACCACTCGAGAAAGCCCAACGGTGAAGATACCCATGAGCAAACCCATCGTCGAAATCCACGATCTCGATTTTTCCTATAACGGTCAACCGGTTCTCAGGGACATCAACCTCGAGATAAAAGCCGGAGATTTCATGGCCATGATCGGACCCAACGGGGGCGGCAAAACCACGCTGCTGAAGATTTTGTTGGGATTGTATACGCCGGACAGGGGCAAAATTCATGTTCTCGGTCGACCCCCGCGCAGGGTGTCGCATCGTATCGGTTACGTTCCTCAGAACATTCACATCAACCAACGGTTTCCGATTTCGGCCCTGGATGTTGTTCTCATGGGGTTGCTCAATCCTGGCAAGAGGTGGGCGCGGCGTTCACGCCAGGAACGGCTGGCCGCTTATCGGGCGCTGGAAGCAATGCAGATGCGGGCTTACGGCGATCGTCGCATCGGTGAACTCTCGGGCGGGCAGCGGCAGCGGGTTTTCATTGCGCGGGCGCTCGTGACCAACCCGGAAATTCTTTTGCTGGATGAGCCCACGGCCAGCATCGATGCCACGGGCCAGCACGCTTTTTATGAAATGCTGAACGAGCTCAGCCGGGAGATGACGATCGTTATGGCCAGCCATGATCTGATGGCGCTCTCACGTTACGTTAAATCCGTGGCCTGCATCAACCGAACCCTGCATTACCACGACCAGGGTGAAATAACCGAGGAGATGATCGCATCGATGTATCGGTGCTCGTTGGATGAAAACTGTCCGGTGGAACTGATTGCGCACGGAATACCCCATCGGGTGCTCAAAGAGCACTAAGGGCCCCGGCAAGAAATAATTCCACATCTTGCTTGTCTTTTGGATCGTCTACTGCGTTACATCCACCGACACGTATCTCGATATGCGCCGCTGGATGTGCCTTGTAGACGAACCCAAATCCCGCGCAATCTTGTGGAATTATTTCTTACCGTAACCCTAAGTGGTGGATGGTAAGCATGATTGAAGCGCTCCATTATGAGTTTATGCGTACCGCTTTGGCGGCCGGGTTGCTGACGAGCGTGATCTGCGGCGTTATCGGTACGCTGGTGGTCGTTAACCGGATTGTCTTTCTTGCAGGCGGGATTGCCCACGCCGCCTACGGGGGAATCGGGATCGCTTTTTTCTTCGGGCTGCCGTATATGGCGGGTACGACCGGATTTTCGCTTGCGGTCGCCATGACCATGGCGGCCGTAACAGTGAAAGCCAAGCATCGATCGGACACCATTATCGGCGTCTTATGGGCGGTGGGAATGGCGCTGGGGGTAATCCTTCTGGACCTGACACCGGGATACAATGTCGATTTGATGAGCTATCTTTTCGGAAGCATTCTTACCGTTCCGGCGTCGGATCTTTGGGTCATGCTGGCCGTGGCGATGGTGAACATCGGCGTGGTGACTTATTTCTACAACGACTATCTGTCCATGTCCTACGACGAAGAATTTGCCCAGATCAGGGGAGTGGCGGTGAGCAGGCTCTATTTTCTGCTGATCGGGCTGGTGGCAGTTTCGATTGTGATGATCATACAGGTCGTGGGGTTGATCCTGGTCATTGCCCTGCTGACGATTCCGCCTTTCATCAGTGAAAAATATGCCCGATCGCTGACCGCTATGATGGTCTATTCGAGCACGTTGAGCATCCTCTTCACCGTCACCGGTCTCTATCTGGCATACCGGTTCAATTTGACCTCCGGTGCTGCCATTATCCTGGTAGCCGGTGCAGGATTTCTCATTTCGCTCCTGATCGAGCGGCTCACGGCCGGGCGACACTCTGCCGCCTCGGCCGGATGACGGTCGACTCCCGGCGGGCCCCAAAAATATGTGCCATCGCTGTGATTATACCCGATTGCTGGAAGCCGCCGGATTGAAGACGACCCCCAACCGTCTGTCGGTTCTGGAGACCATTGGGAACAATTCCAGTCCGATGAGGAAAAAATGCCACTCGGGGCGCCAGGGTCAGATAACCAGGGCGCGCAGCACTTCCAGGTTTTTCTTGTCCCACCTGTCTGCATCTTTTAGCTTGGGCGTTTCGATGACTTTCGGTACGCGGCGGAGCCGTTGATCGTTCATGATAAATCTGAAGGCTTCGATACCGATAAACCCTTCACCGATGTGCTCGTGGCGGTCGATCCGAGAATTTAAACCTTTTTTCGTATCGTGATTTCCTTTTTTTCTCTCTTTAAGGGAATCGATTGAACCCATTGTCGGCGGCCCTCCGATTGGCCGTATACCACAATAATCATTCAATACTTTATCTTGTCGAAGACAGGAAGAATGCCGAACAGCGGAAACGTCATATTGATCGGGATGCCGGGTGTCGGCAAGACGACCGTTGGCATGCTCTTGGCGGAGCGTCTCGGCCATGCTTTCCTGGACACCGACGTCACGATTCAGACGCGTGAAGGCCGCCGCCTCCAGGAAATCATCGATACCGACGGCTTGGCGACTTTCGGCCGTATTGAAGAACGCGCAATTCTGGCGGTGTCAGTCCAGGCGCATGTGATCGCCACGGGGGGCAGTGTGGTTTACAGCGAGAAAGCCATGCAGCATCTCAAATCCGGTGCTGTGGTCTGTCATTTGGATGCCGATCCCAAATGCCTGCAAGCCCGAATCGACAACATGGACAGCCGGGGGATTGCCATGGCACCGGGCCAGAGCCTCGCGGTGCTTTATACCGAGCGCCGTCAGCTGTACCTCAAATATGCCGACGTCAGCATCGACTGCAGCAACCTGAGTCCCAATAAAGTAGTGCAGCGGATCCTGGACATTCTTCAGAGCCGGTTCCATTATCTTCTCTGATTTTATTTTCTGAGGAAGGGTTTAAAAATTACAAATATGTATTAAATTGACGCAAAGCACTCGAATTTAACCATCATTTTTTTTTGAAAGCAGACCCCTGTCATGGACGACATCAAACGGTTCGAAGAGACAACGCTGCTGTATGAAATCAGCAAGGCCCTCAACGAGCATCTGGATCTTAAAAAATCCTTATATAAAGTTTTGGACATTCTGTCTTCGTCGTTGAAAATGGAGCGCGGCACGATCACGATTCTCGATCCTCTGCGCAACGAGATCCACATCGAGGTCGCTCACGGTATATCCAAGAGTGCGGTTTCGCGGGTCAAATATCAGCTCGGTGAAGGGATCACCGGCCGCGTCATTCAGTCGGGAAAAATGATCGTCATTCCCAAAATCAGTGAGGAGCCCCACTTTCTCGATCGGACGGCCTCACGCAGGTCCAGAGATTTCCGTGAGCTGTCATTTTTCTGCACACCCATTAAGAAAGGCAACCAAGTGGTGGGGGCTCTGAGCGTCGACCGTCTCTATGATGAAAGTTACAACCTGGCCGAAGGTAAAAAACTGCTTTCCGTAGTCGCCACCATGGTGGCTCAGCACGTGATCAACCTGGAAACCATTCAGCGCGAAAAGGATCAGCTACGGGATGAGAACCGCAGGCTCAGGAAGGAGCTGGAAAACAAGTACCGCATTACCAACATTATCGGCAACAGCAATAAGATGCGCGAGGTCTTCCAGATGATCTTTCAGGTGTCGAAAAGCAATGCCACGGCACTCATTCGCGGCGAAAGCGGCACCGGAAAGGAGTTGGTCGCCAACTCGATTCATTACAACAGCCACCGCGCCAAAACCGCCTTTGTCAAGGTCAACTGCGCGGCCATGCCGTCAAACCTGATCGAGAGCGAACTGTTCGGCCATGAAATGGGGGCTTTTACCGGCGCCATCAAACAAAAACAGGGCAAGTTCGAACTGGCCAACAAGGGAACCATTTTTCTGGATGAAATCGGTGCCATCGGTCTGGATGTCCAGGCCAGCCTGTTGCGGGTGCTGCAGGAGAAAGAATTCGAACGGGTCGGTGGACACAAGACCATCAAGACCGACGTACGGATCATCGCGGCCACCAACAAGAATCTGGAAGAGGCCGTAGAGGACGGGTCTTTTCGCGGCGATCTGTATTATCGGCTCAACGTGTTTCCGATCTACATGCCCCCCTTAAGAGAGCGTAAGACCGATATGCTGCTGCTGGCGGATCATTTCCTCGAAAAATACGCCCAAGAGAACGGTAAGGATATCCGCCGTTTTTCCACTCCCGCCATCGACATGCTCATGAATTATCACTGGCCCGGAAACGTCCGTGAATTGGAAAACTGCATCGAGCGGGCCGTGTTGCTCTGCGAAGAAGGGGTGATCCACAGCTATCACCTGCCGCCGACCCTTCAAACCGGTGTCGAATCCGACACCTTGCCGACTCTTTCGATGGAAGAGGCCGTTGCTAATCTCGAACGGGAAATGATCATCGATGCCCTAAAGAACACCCGCGGCAACATCACTCGGGCGGCCGAAATTCTCCAGACAACGGTCCGCAAGTTTGCCTACAAGGCGAACAGGTATGCCGTCGACTTCCGTCATTACCGATAGTGTTCCACCACAAATGCCATTTTTCGGTTCCTTTATGGACGGAAACTCGATAGCAAAGAATAAGCGGCATGCGCCCGCGGAAATTCAGGCGCATGCCTTTCTCCAGGAGGGGGAGATTTAGATGTCGAAGTAGAGGAAGAATTCGTGAGGATGCGGCCGCAGTTTTACCGGGTTGATTTCGTTCTCAATTTTATAGTCGATCCACATGTCGATCGCGTCCTGCGTAAACACTTCGCCCTTTAGCAGAAATTCCGAGTCGGCCTTCAGCGCTTCGAGTGCCTCTTCGAGCGAGCCCGGTGCCGATGGGACCTTGGCCAGCTCTTCGGGCGGCAGGTTATAGATGTTCTTGTCGAGCGGATCGCCAGGATCGATTCGGTTTTGAATGCCGTCGATGGCCGCCATCAGGATGGCCGGAAACGCCAAGTAGCCGTTGCAGGAGGGATCGGGGGTTCTGAATTCGATCCGCTTGGCCTTGGGAGATGCGGAGTACATCGGGATGCGAACCGCAGCGCTGCGGTTGCGGCTGGAGTAAGCCAGGTTGACCGGCGCCTCGAAACCAGGAACCAGGCGCTTGTATGAGTTGGTGGTCGGGTTGGTAAAGGCACACAGCGCATTGCAGTGCTTCAGAATGCCGCCGATGGCATAGAGCGCTTCCTGGGACACGCCGGCGTATTTGTCACCTGCGAAGGTGGTCTGGCCTTCCTTCCAGATGCTCAGGTGGGTGTGCATACCGGTACCGTTGTCTCCGTAGAGCGGTTTCGGCATGAAAGTGACCGTGTGACCGTGACGATAGGCAACGTTTTTCAGAACGTATTTAAACCATTTCAGCTGGTCGGCCATCTGCACCAGCGGTTTGAATCGCATGTCAATTTCCGCCTGCCCGGCGGTAGCCACCTCATGATGCTGAGCTTCGATATCGATTCCCAGGTTCTGGAGGGTAAGGACCATTTCGGTGCGCAGGTCCTGAAATTTATCCATGGGCGGTACCGGAAAATAGCCTTCCTTGTGACGGGGCTTGTAGCCGAGATTCGGGCACTCGTCACGGCCCGAGTTCCAGATGCCTTCGACGGAGTCGATTTCATAAAAGGCGCGGTTGGTGGCGGATTCGAAACGGATGTTGTCGAAAATGAAGAACTCGGCTTCGGGTCCGATAAACGCCGTATCACCGATACCGGTGCTCTTTAAATAGGCCTCCGCTTTCTGCGCGATGTGGCGCGGATCGCGGGTATAGGGTTCCCGGGTCACCGGATCGGCGATGTTGCAGATCAGGACCATGGTCGTCTCTGAGAAAAAGGGATCTATCTGGGCGGTCAGCGGGTCCGGAATAACCAGCATGTCGCTGGCGTTGATCGGCTGCCATCCGCGGATACTGGATCCGTCGAAACCGAATCCGTCTTCGAAACACGATTCAGACAGTTCGCTGATGGGGACCGAAAAATGCTGCCACAATCCCGGAAAGTCCATAAAGCGCAGATCCAGCATCTTCGCGCCTTTTTCTTTTGCTAATTCTACTACGTCTTTGGGTGTCATACGGAGTCCTCCTTTTTAGGTTTGTGAATGATTGAAAAAAACTAAATGGCGTCTTTGCCGGTTTCACCGGTTCTAACGCGGAGTGCTTCTTCGATCGGGGAAACAAAAATCTTACCGTCGCCGATTTTACCGGTACTGGCAGCCTCGCGTATTTTTTCCACGACCTTTTCCGCCCGTTCGGCTTCAACGACAATCTCGATCTTGACCTTGGGAATGAAATCGACGATGTATTCGGCGCCGCGGTAGATTTCCTTGTGGCCTTTCTGCCGGCCGTAGCCCTTCACCTCGCTGATGGTCATGCCCTGGATGCCGATTTCATTCAATGCTTCCTTCACGTCATCCAATTTGAAAGGTTTGATAATAGCCTCTATTTTCTTCATCTCCTGACCTCCTGTTCGATGTGATCGACTTAAATAATTTCAAATCCTCTTTCTCCGTGCAGAGCGCTGTCGAGTCCTTCGATTTCGCTTTCCGTTGCCACTCTCAACCCGCCGGTTATCAACCGGGTAATGTAAATGAGTATAATTGTTCCGACAGCCGTAAAGACCGCCGTGGCAACGATTGAGATAATCTGTATCCACAATTGTTTTGGATTTCCATAGAACAGGCCGCGCCCGGCTTCGTTGACGGCGGGATTGGCAAAGAGTCCGGTGGCCAGTGCGCCCCAGATACCGCACACGCCGTGGACGCCGAAGGCATCGAGCGAGTCGTCGTAGCCGAGCTTGCGTTTCAAAACGGTGACACCGACGTATCCCAGCAGACCCGCCCCGGCGCCGATCACCAGTGAGGCCGGCATGTTGACGAAGCCAGCCGCCGGTGTAATGGCCACCAGTCCGGCGACGATGCCGGAGGCCATGCCCAGCACGGTCGGCTTTTTACTGACCGTCCACTCGGCAAACATCCACGCGAGGGCCCCTATGGCCGCCGAGGTGTTGGTCACCATGAAGGCCGAGGCGGCGATACCGTCCGCCGCCAGTTGACTGCCGGCATTGAAACCGAACCAGCCGAACCACAGCAGCGCAGCCCCCAGTGCGGTGAGGGTGATGCTGGAAGGGAACATGGACTCTTTTCCGTACCCGATACGTTTGCCGAGCACCAGCGCCAGAACCAACCCGGCGACTCCCGCGTTGATGTGGACCACCGTTCCGCCGGCAAAGTCAAGAGCGCCCATGCTGCCCATCCAACCGCCGCCCCAGACCCAGTGGGCAATGGGGCAGTAAATCAGCGTAATCCAAAGCACGGCAAAGACGATCCAGGAAGAAAATTTCATCCGGTCGACGATCGAGCCGAGAACCAATGCCACCGTGATACAGGCGAAGGTCATCTGAAAAAGTGCAAACACATAAGTCGGTATCGATCCCTGCAGGCTGTCGACGCCGATACCATTCATGAACAGGTGCGTCAATCCCCCGACAATGCCGCCATGGTCCGGGCCGAAAGCGATGCTATACCCCCAAAGGACCCAAATCACGCTGCCCAGGCAGTAGGCGACAATGGTCATGGCGATGGTGTTGAGAAGGTTCTTGTAACGGGACATTCCGCCGTATAAAAGCGCCAGGCCGGCCGGCGTCATCATCATCACCAGGGCGGTCGATACGATCACCCAGGCCGTGTCACCCGTGTCGAGCGTGTCAGCGGCACGGGCAAGGGAAAATGGCGTAAACAACAGCGGGGCGACTATCATCCAGGGTTTTATTCTCATCTTTTTCAAGTTCCTCCTTTTCAGCTTGGGGTCAACGGCGGGAAAAATTTTTGATGACGGCGGTTTGCGCGTTGACGATTTACCATTATATTAACCGAAAGCGGCGCTGCAGAACCGGTTCATCCCGTGACCGTTTTCGGCATCAGTCGTTCTGAAACAGTGGATTTGATCGCTTCCACCTGCTCCGGCAGGTCCACTTTTTGGCCGTCGAAATC
>JARFQH010000206.1 GCA_029287875.1 Desulfobacteraceae bacterium
ATCAGATCAATGGCGGACACGTCTATCTCCTGAATCGCGACCTTCCCGCAGGGCACGCGGGACGTTCTAACCAAACTGAACTACGCCCCCCGCATTATTGTATCCGCATCAGATCAATGGCGGACACGTCTATCTCCTGAATCGCGACCTATGCGCCTATCCACTCAACTGTGGAGTGAGTGGTAGGCGGAACAGGGCTTGAACCTGTGACCTTCGGCTTGTAAGGCCGACGCTCTCCCAGCTGAGCTATCCGCCCAAGTTCTGTCTACATGTTCGATCGCAATAAATGGCAAAAATTAAGAGCTGAAAGGGCTTAAACCTGTTATCTTCCCGCTCGATAGGCGGGACGCTCTCCCAGCTGAGCTATCCGCCCACACGTATGGCTCAGTCTGCGGGTTTTCTCAGAAAGAACCGTATAGCTAACAGCAACAAGCGGCTGTGTCAAGCCAAAAGTCGGCTTGGTAACGCCGCTTGTTTGTAATAATGGCCCGGGCTCTTGCCAGCCCTTAAATCAGATTGGCCGGCTGGTTGTCGATCCCGCTGTCGGCCGCGATCTCGAAGCTTATATCGTTATTGGTAAACAGAGCGCCACCGTCCTGGACGATGATGGCATGCATCAGCACCTCATCCATGTGATCCGCCGTGACGATTTCGATCTGTTTTTTGATCGGTTTGGGGATCTCCCGGATGTCTTTCTCGTTTTCCTTCGGGATGATCACCTTCGTGATCCCGCCGCGATGGGCTGCCAGGATCTTTTCCTTCAAACCGCCGATCGGCAGCACGCGGCCACGCAGGGTGATTTCGCCGGTCATGGCCAGGTCCCGGTGAACGGGGCGCTTGGTCAAAGCGGACACGATGGAGGTGCACATGGTGATACCGGCCGAGGGACCATCCTTAGGAATCGCCCCTTCCGGGATATGGATGTGGATGTCGAACTTGCGATGAAACTTCTCGTCGATCTGAAGATATGCCGCGCGTGAGCGCACATAGCTGACCGCGGCCTGCGCAGATTCTTGCATCACATCGCCGAGTTTTCCGGTAACAATCAACTGGCCCTTGCCCGGCATGATGGCCGTTTCCACATTCAGCAACTCTCCTCCAACCTGGGTCCAGGCCAATCCGGTCACCAGACCGATCTGGTCTTTTTCTTCGATCTGACCCTCCCGGAAACGGGCCGGCCCCAGATACTTGGCCACCGATTTGCTGGAAACCGTGTATACGTTCTTTTCCTTGTCCCTGCTCTTGTTCTTGAGCACCTCCTTGGCTATTTTACGGCAAATGGAGGCTATTTCCCTTTCCAGGTTTCGAACGCCGGCCTCACGCGTGTATTTTCGGATAACAGTATAAATGGCGTTTGGCGAAAAATTGATGTCTTTGCCTTCGAGGCCGTTGATTTTGACCTGTTTGGGAACCAGAAACCCCTCACCGATATGATATTTTTCATATTCCGTGTAGCCGGGCAGGCGGATGATCTCCATGCGGTCCTGCAGCGGCAGAGGGATGTCGGGCAGCGTGTTGGCGGTCGTGATAAACAAAATATCCGACAGATCGTAGTCGACATCCAGGTAGTGATCGTTGAAAGCGTAGTTCTGCTCGGGATCGAGTACCTCAAGCAACGCCGCCGACGGGTCGCCCCTGAAGTCCATGCTCATTTTGTCGACTTCGTCCAGACAGAATACCGGGTTGTTGACGCCAATCTTTTTGAGGGACTGGATGATCTTGCCCGGCAGGGCGCCGATATACGTGCGCCGGTGGCCGCGTATCTCGGCCTCGTCACGAACACCGCCCAAAGACATGCGCACGAACTTCCGGCCCGTGGCTCGGGATACCGATTTGGCCAGAGAGGTCTTGCCGACGCCTGGCGGCCCCACGAAGCACAAAATCGGCCCCCTGATCTTTTGCACCAGGGCTTGGACCGCGAGATATTCCAGAATCCGCTCCTTCGGTTTTTCCAGACCGTAATGATCTTCGTCGAGGATTTTTTCCGCATTGTCGATGTCGGTGTTGACGTCGGTTTTTTCGTACCAGGGCAGGCTGACCAACCAGTCGATGTAGTTGCGAACTACGGTGGCCTCGGCCGACATGGGCGTCATCAGCTTCAGCTTCTTGAGCTCACTTTTGACCTTCTCGGTCGCCTCCTTTGACATCTTCTTCTTCGCTATTTTCTCTTCGACCTCGTTCAGATCGTCGAGCGTGTCCTCGTCGGAGCCCATCTCCTTCTTGATGGCCCGCATCTGCTCGTTCAGGTAATAGTTCTTCTGAGTCTTCTCCATCTGCTCCTTGACCCGACTCTTGATGCGCTGATCCATCTTGTAAATGTCGATCTCCATCTGGATCAGACTCAGCAGGAGCGCGAGCCGGTCGGAGGGGTCAATCGCCTCGAGCAGGCGCTGCTTGTCATCGATTTTGAAAGAGAAGTGTGCGGCCAGCGTGTCGGCTAATTTCGACGGCTCCTCAAGGGCGGCGACACTCGCAACCAACTCTTTGGAAAGACTCTTGTTGAGAGCGGCGTATTGCTCGAAGCTCTTCTGAACCGAGCGGCACAGCGCAGTGCCTTCAGCAGCCGTCAACCGCGGCTCGAAGACCTTCTCCATTTCGACCTGGAAATACTCCTTCTCCGCCAAGAAGCGAACGATGCGCCCCCGGTTGTCGCCTTCCACAAGGGCCTTGACCGTTCCGTCCGGTAGTCGCAGCAGTTGCAGAACTTTGCCAACGGTCCCCAGGCGGCTGATGTCGGCCTCGGTCGGATTGTCTATCCCGGCCTTCTTCTGGGTAGCAAGAAATACTCTTTTGTCCCGGTTCATCGCCTCAGAAAGCGCGCTGACGGATTTGGGCCGCCCCACGAAAAGCGGTGCGACCATGTGGGGAAAGACGACGATGTCTCGCAGTGGCAGCATCGGCAGAATTATCCGGCTGGGTTGGGCATCATCATCTTTGAATATTTTCGGTAAACTAACCATAGTAGTAACTTGTTCTCTCTGGTTTGCGATTCGTCGCGAATCGAATGGTTGTGTTACGGCGGTTTAATTCAGCCCGGTTCGCAGCAGCGAGCATGTTCCCGACCCGAAACCGCGGGTCAGGCGGATAGGCGAATTTTGTATTCTCAGGCTTGCTTCTTGGTCTGCTCGTAAAGCAGGATCGGGTCCTCTTTCTTGATGACCACGTCTTCGCTGATGACGCACTCTTTCACGTTTTCGGTGGATGGAATCTCGTACATGATATCGAGCATGCAGCTTTCCAAAATCGCGCGCAGCCCCCTGGCACCGGACTTACGCTTGATCGCCTCGATTGCGATCGCTTTCAAAGCACTGTCGGTCAGCCGCAGGTTGACGCCTTCGAGTTCGAAAAGTTTCTGGAACTGACGCAGCAGGGCATTCTTGGGTTCCTTGAGGATCCGAATCAATGCCACCTCGTTGAGCTCAGCCAACGTGGCGATCACCGGAAGGCGGCCCAGAAACTCGGGAATCATGCCGTATTTGATCAAGTCCTCCGGCTGAACGTCTTTTAGTATCTCTCCGATGCTGCGCTCGTCGTCTTTTTTGATCTTGGCACCGAAGCCCATCATCTTGGATCCCATGCGCCTCTGGATTATTTTTTCCAGGCCGTTAAAGGTCCCGCCACAGATAAACAAAATGTTGGAGGTGTCGACCTTTACGAAATCCTGCTGGGGATGCTTGCGCCCGCCTTTGGGCGGCACGCTGGCGGTTGTGCCCTCGATGATTTTCAATAGGGCCTGTTGGACGCCTTCTCCGGATACATCCCGCGTGATCGATGGGTTGTCGGACTTGCTGGCAATCTTGTCGATTTCATCGATATAAACAATGCCACGCTTGGCTTTTTCAACATCGTAGTCCGCATTCTGCAGCAGCGACAGAATAATGTTCTCGACGTCCTCGCCCACGTAACCGGCCTCAGTCAAACTGGTGGCGTCGGCGATGGTAAAGGGAACATTCAGGAATCGTGCAAGCGTCTGGGCAAGCAGCGTTTTGCCGCAACCGGTTGGACCGATCAGCAGGATGTTGCTCTTCTGAATCTCGACATCACCCGTGCTGACGGTCGTTTCGAGCCGCTTGTAGTGATTGTAAACCGCAACCGCCAGCACCTTCTTGGCCCGCTCCTGTTCGATCACGTATTCATCCAGCCGGGTCTTGATTTCTTTGGGGGCGAGCAGGCTGTTGACCTCCGAGGTCTCTTTTTCAGACTCTTCCTCGATAATCTCGCTGCATAGCTGGATGCACTCGTCACAGATGTAAACGGCCGGACCGGCAATCAGCTTGGTCACTTCTTTCTGGTTTTTACCGCAGAACGAGCAAAAGAGGTTGTCATTTTCGTCTTCTTTTTTTCCCATTTTAGGCCTCCATCTTGTCGATGCGATCCAGGTCGTCCCGGTTGGTGATGACGTGGTCGATAATTCCGTAATCCTGCGCCTCCTGTCCGGACATGAAGAAGTCGCGATCCGTATCCTTGCGAATCTGATCAACATCTTTCCCCGTGTGGTTGACCAGAATCTGGTTGAGGGTCTCCTTCATACGCAGGATTTCCCTGGCCTGGATCTCGATATCCGAAGCCTGGCCCTGAAATCCGCCCATGGGCTGATGAATCAGGATGCGTGAATTGGGAAGCGAGTACCGTTTCCCACGCGCTCCGCAGGCCAGCAGAAGCGCTCCCATGCTGGCCGCCTGTCCGATGCAGACGGTCGTGACGTCGGGCTTGATATACTGCATGGTGTCGTAAACGGCCAGACCGGCGGTAACAAGGCCGCCGGGTGAATTGATATAGAAATTGATGTCTTTGTCCGGATCTTCCGATTCGAGAAAAAGCAACTGGGCGATGAGAAGATTGGCGATCTCATCGTTGATGGCAGTACCCAGAAAAATGATCCTGTCTTTGAGCAATCGTGAGTATATGTCGTAGGCGCGCTCGCCTCGGCTGCTCTGCTCGATGACCATGGGTATGATCGGCACAGTTTAACTCCTTTTTCGTCATTTTGGTTTTCCAGCCGTCCGGCCACTTCGTATTAGCCGGGCGGATGGAAAACAGATATTTATCATTGGCCCCGTTCGACCTCCTGGTCAAAAACAAACCAGCATCCAGTCGTCGCTAACTGGCCGGTTCAGTTTGGTCCGAGGTCTGTTCGGACAGCTCGACTTCCTTGATTTCGCTACTATCTATAATAAGTTCAATGGCTTTTTTTTCAAGGAAGGTCTGCGTGAAATAGTCAAGCTTATCCGTAGTTTGATTGTAGAAACTCGTTACCTGCTCTAAAGGCTGCTGGAAGGCATCGGCCATTTCCTGAAGGCCGGCTTCAACCTCCTCGTCGGCGAGCGTCAGGTTTTCCTGGTCGATGATTTTTTCCAAAATCAGGTGCCGCTTCACCTGCTTGACCGCCGTGTCCCGGTAGTTTTCGGCGATCGCTTCCCGGGAGAGCCCCATCTCCTCAAGGCTTTTGTTGCGATAGGCAAACGATCGCTCGGCATCGTCGACGATCGCTTCGAGCTCGTAATCGATCATGACGTTCGGCACGTCAAACTCGGTTTTGTCGATCAGTTCGCCAAAGACCTGCTCGTTAATTTCCTGCTCGACCCGCTTGGCATAGCCCTCTTCCAGGTTTCGGCGGACCTGCGCTTTTAGTTCATCTAGGGTATTGTAATTGCCGGCTTTTTTGGCCAAATCATCATCGATTTCAGGGATATCCTCCTCCCGGATCTGGTTGAGGGTAACCTGAAAGTCGATGGTAGTCCCCGCCAGCTTTGCATTTGAATAATCCTCGGGAAAAGTGACCTTTATCTCCCGGGTTTCGTCGGTCTGCATGCCGATCAGGCCTTCATCGAAAGACGTCGCAATGCGGCCGTCACCGATTTTGAGGGTAAAGTTTTCGGTCCGTTGGGTTTCGGCAAAGGGTTTGCCGTTTTTGAGCCCTTCGTAGGTGACCATGACATGATCCCCATCCCGTGAGGGGCGTTCCTCGGCAATCGGTTTGTGTTGCGTCAGATTCTTCTGAAGGGCTTTAAGCTGCAGCTCGATTTCGGCGTCGTCGACCTTGTAACGGTTTTTTTTGAGCTTTAATCCTTTGAAATCAATGTCGTTAATATCGGGCTTGACCTCGACCGTGGCATCGTATTTGTAATCTTGGTTCGCCTTGAGATCCGGCGGCTCGAGCTCTGGATTGCCGATGACCTTTAATTCGGTCTTCTTAAGGGCGTCGATGAACGATTCCTTTATCAATTTGGATGACACATCGGCATGGACATCCTTTTTGAACATGCGTTCCAAAACAGATCGGGGGGCCTTACCAGGGCGAAAGCCTTTGATTTTGGCCGTTTTCTTGAGCTGGCTGTAGGCGGAATCCAGCTCACGAACAACTTCTTCTTGCGGGATTTCGATATGCAGCGTTTTCTTAACACCGCTCACATCTTCAACTGTAAAGTGCATAGCCTTCCTTTCCATGTATCAACATCAGCCCAGCTGGCTGCCGATCAATACGTTCCACCCCACCTGAGTCTGATTGAAGAATCGAAAATAATTTGCGGGAACGCAGGCAATAGCATTTTCCCCCGTCGGTCACATGCCGAGGGCCACACCGGCAGTATTCAGCCAGCGATTCAGCTCAATGCTGTTCGTAATGGCCGCTCGCGCTACCTGCGGTACAAGCAAGGTGGGGCGTAACCAAGCAAAACGAGAAAACGTCGAAACAACGTCGCTCCAGCGGTGTGGTGCGAGAGGGGAGACTTGAACTCCCATTCTGTCGCCAGAGCTGGATCCTAAGTCCAGTGCGTCTACCAGTTCCGCCACTCTCGCTCGTATCTGATTGTAACAATACCTTTTCGCGATCTCGGCGTCAATCGGCGGGAGCCCCTGATTAAGCGAAATACTAAAAGAACCTTGATCGGAAACCGAAAAAGGTCTTCCGATACTTAGAGGGTGGAGACTCGCTAACCCCGCGCACCATTTTCCGCGACGGTTTAATCAGGTATTCGCAGGTTGTTAGCCGGCGAACAATCTCATATGAGGCAAAACGTTATCAACCGCTGAATCTTGTAGCTTGACATTGGCGCTAAATAAAGTAAATCACAGCTAAAAACTAGCGGGAAACATAATATTTATCAATATAGGTGTCAAGAAAAATTGGAAAAGCGATAGTTATGTCAATGTTTTGCAGGGTTATCCCCGTTTTCCGACCTCTGGGTCTCACAATTGCCATTTTACTGTGTCTATCACAGGCCTCAACGGCCGCCGCCGCAAAAACGATCTAC
>JARFQH010000218.1 GCA_029287875.1 Desulfobacteraceae bacterium
GGACGATCCGATCGGGGTCCCTGAAGAAATAGACCACGAAAAATGTAATCGCCAAGGCAAATAGGGTCGGTACGGTCAAACCCAACAACGCCAGCACCGCCGTGGTGAACGCACAGCCCAGTATAATGGGAAGTCCTGGCCTGGCCACCGGAAAAGCGGTCGGGTTCGGTTTGTCCGGCCATGTGAACTCATTCATCAATCAACAGCTTTCATAAGTACCAGATATCTTGTTTACCCGTCAATCAATACCGATTATTATAATGCGCCTTCGTATCGTGCGGCATCATGAACATCGAGACCGCCGGTTGATCTGTGCGTCAGATTTCCGCACATACGCGGGTACGAAGTGTGCGACCTCGTCGCTGTCGCCGTTTCCCAGTCTTTTCCAGGCCAGACGCGCCACCGTCGATGCCCGTATGAGGTGAGCCGAAGAGTGGGCAACATAAGCACTTTCACCCAGATTGTCACGGATTATGGAGCGATAGAGGACGGCGCCGTTTCCGACAAACGTACAGGGTGCATCGATTTTGTGTAGGGCTTGGTCCGGCGGCAGCACATCTTCGGGATGCCGCTCAACGATGGCGCCGTCGATAACACGATAGGTGGAAAAGTAGACTTCTCCCCGTCGGGCATCGATCAGCGGGCACACCAGTGGTGTCGACGCAGCCGCCTGCTCGGCCAGTGTCTGCAGAGCCGAAATCCCTAAAATCGGCCGACCGGCGGCTTCCGCCAGCCCCTTCACGGTGCTGACGCCTATCCGCAGGCCGGTAAACGATCCGGGGCCTTTGACCACAGCATAAGCGTCCATCCCACCGACTGCCAGTCCCGTCAGCCGGCAGGCTTCACCTATCATTCCAGCCAGGTGTCGGGAATGCGTCTGGGTGCTGACCAAATTGATTTCCGCCAGGAGGTGTTCCCCGTCGGTGAGCGCCACGCTGCAGCCAGTAGTGGCCGTGTCGACAGCCAGAATTTTCATGACATCCTGATTTATTTATAATCTCAGCATCAGCGACGCCTGCTCGTGACTGCGGAACCCACTTTTTTTCGTCTGCGCACACCCCGCACAGCCGCTTCCAAAGCCACAGACAGCACTTCATCCATCCTTTCCACCGAAATGTATTTGACTTTGCGCCGGATGGTCTTGGGGATTTCGACGAGCTCTTTTGTATTTTTGGATGGAATAATGATGGTTTTTATTCCGGACCGGATGGCGCCCAGGGACTTTTCCTTTAATCCGCCAATCGGCAGGACACGGCCACGCAATGTGATTTCGCCGGTCATGGCCACATCATTACGAATCGGACGACCGGTAGCGGCCGAGATCAGAGCGGTGGCCATGGCAATCCCGGCCGAAGGCCCGTCCTTGGGAATGGCGCCGGCCGGTACGTGAATGTGGGTGTCCACGCTGTCGAATATGTTTTCCTTTCCGCCGTAGGCGCGGATGTTGGCACGGGAATAGCTTACCGCCGCACGTGCGGATTCCTGCATGACCTCACCGAGTTGACCGGTGATGATGAGTTCTCCCTTGCCCCGGATCAACGAGGCTTCCACGTACATCACCTCGCCGCCGGCCTGGGTCCAGGCCAGTCCGGTGGCCAGTCCGATTTGGGCTTCCTCCTGATCCATTTCCGGGTAATATTTCGCCACACCCAGATACTTGTGCAGATTGTTGCGCGTGATCGAGAAAAGTCCTTTCTGGCCCTCGGCAATTTTGCGGGCCACCTTGCGACAGATCGAGCCGATTTCACGTTCCAGATTTCTCACGCCCGCCTCGGCGGTGTATTCCGATATAATCAGGTCCAACGTTGCGGGACTGATGACCAGATGACGCGTTTTCAGGCCGTTTTGTTTCATCTGGCGGGGACTCAGGTATTTCTGGGCGATGATCCGCTTTTCCTCTTGAGTATATCCCGGTAGGTTGATGACCTCCATTCGGTCCAGAAGGGCCGATGGAATGGTGTCGGTCAGATTGGCCGTCAAAATGAACATGACCTGCGAAAGGTCAAAAGGCATGTTTAGGTAGTGGTCGCTAAAGGCCCCGTTTTGTTCCGGATCGAGAGCTTCGAGCAAGGCAGAAGACGGGTCTCCGCGGAAATCGGCGCCCAGCTTGTCGATTTCATCCATCATGAAAACCGGATTGCGGCTGCCGCACTGCTTGAGTCCTTGCAGAATTCGACCCGGAAGAGCACCGATGTAAGTCCGGCGGTGACCGCGGATCTCGGCTTCGTCCCGGATGCCGCCCAAGGAGATGCGCACGAACTTGCGCTTGAGAGCGTGCGCAATGGCCTGCCCCAACGAGGTCTTGCCGACGCCGGGCGGACCGACAAAACAAAGGATCGGGCCCTTCATATCCGGATTGAGCTGGCGCACGCTCAAGTACTCGAGAATACGTTCCTTGATCCGGTCCAGGCCGTGGTGATTTTGATCCAGGACCTTCTTGGCGAGCTTGATGTCGATGATGTCACGGGTCGTCTTGCTCCAGGGCATCTCCACCAGCCAATCGAGGTAGGTGCGAACCACCGCCGATTCGGCCGAATCAGGATGCATCTGGTCCAGGCGGCGGAGCTGCTTGTGGGCTTCATTTTCTGCCTCTTTGGACATGCGGGCGCGCTTGATCTTTTTGCGGTAATCCTCTATCTCCAGGCCCTTTTCATCCTGTTCTCCCAGCTCTTTGTGGATCGCGCGGACCTGCTCCCGCAGGAAATAATCCCGCTGGTTCTTGAAGATCTCATCCTTGACCTCGGACTGGATCTTGGCCTGCATGGTCGACAGTTCGAGTTCCTTCATCAGGAATCGGTTGACAGTTTTGAGCCGCTGCACCGGGTCGAATATCTCCAACAACTGCTGGGACTCTTCGATTTTCAGCTTGAGATTGGTGGCCACCAAATCCGCCAGTTTTCCGGGATCTTCGATGCTCTCGAGGACCGTGCTCACGTCACCGGTCATCTCACCTCTCAACGCCAGAATCTTTTCGGATTGCTCACGCGCATTCCGCATCAGGGCCTCGACTTCGACGGTCACCTCTTTCGGCGGCACCTCTTCGATCAAGGCCACCTTGACCCGATAGTATGGTTTTTTGCCGATGTAGCGCACGATCTTGGCCTTGGCGATGCCCTGCACCAGGGTTTTGACCCGACCGTCGGGCAGTTTGAGCATCCGCAGGATGCGTCCGACCGTACCGGTTCGGTAGATGTCGTTCGGGGTCGGATTTTCGGTCGCGGGATCCTTCTGGGTGACCAGGAACAAAAATCCGTCTTTGGCGACGGCGTCGTCCACCGCCTGGACCGACTTTTCGCGTCCCACAAAGAGCGGCAACAACATATCGGTGAAAATAACGATGTCTCGCACCGGCATCATGGGAAGAGAGAGCGGTATGTCCGCCAACGCGTCTTCTTCGTCCAGGATGCTGATCAAATCGTCTTTATCTGTCTCTGCCATCAACAACTCCTTGTTTCCGATCTGCGTTTCAAGCGATCGATTGCCGGCGGCTTGTCAAGCCGGACATTTTGACCGCTTTGATAAACTGTGCATTATAACGTATATATTCTCTTTGGCAATAACAACCTTGATTTTTTTTGATATCCCCATTATGCTTTAACGTCACGATGAAATCATAAAAATGCCTGATG
Organism: Desulfobacteraceae bacterium; assembly: GCA_029287875.1. Classification (GTDB taxonomy): domain Bacteria; phylum Desulfobacterota; class Desulfobacteria; order Desulfobacterales; family SG8-13; genus JARFQH01. The sequence goes on from JARFQH010000218.1 coordinate 3,630, forward strand.
GCAAACGTCATTGTCAGGCGATTGTTTTGAATATGAATATAGTGCTGATGGGGGTAATTGTCGTTGTCTTCGGCTTGTGCGTGGGCAGTTTTCTCAATGTCTGTATCTACCGCATACCGGCTTCGAAATCGATCGTTTACCCCGGCTCCATGTGCCCGACTTGCGGGACGGCCATCCGATATTACGACAATATTCCGCTTCTCGGTTACTTCTGGCTGGGTGGCAAGTGCCGTCAGTGCCGGTCTCCGATTTCGATCCGTTATCCCCTGATCGAACTGCTCACCGGGACGGTTGCTCTCGGCTTGTTTCTCAAATACGGTGTTTCGATCGAAGCCTTGATCTACTTTGCTTTCGCCTGCGTTCTGATCGTTATCACCTTCATCGATATCGATTACCGCATCATCCCCGACCGCATCTCACTGCCCGGAATTGTCGTATTTTTTCTGGCCGCCATGGCGGTTCCGTCCATGAATTGGCTGGACGCCCTTCTGGGGGTTGTGATCGGCGGCGGCAGTCTGTTCCTGGTAGCGCTCGTCTACCACCTGCTGACCCGTAAAGAAGGCATGGGCGGCGGAGACATCAAATTGCTGGCCATGATCGGGGCCCTGATCGGTTGGAAAGGGGTTCTTTTCACCATTTTCGTTTCGTCCGCCGTGGGCACGTTGTCGGGTCTGACCATCATGATGGCCACTCGCCAAAACATGAAACTGGCCGTTCCCTTCGGTCCCTTTCTCTCGATCGGTGCACTCTCCTACGTGTTTTTCGGTCCACAGCTGATATCCTGGTACTTTCGGCTCACGTAACGTACCGATCGGCCACCGCAACAATCATAAGGGCCAACAGGCTTCAACCGTATGCGACTCGCTGTCATTTCAGATATTCACGGTAACTGGGATGCACTCACGGCGGTCCTCGCCGACATCGACGCCGGCCGGCCCGACGCCGTATTCTGTCTCGGGGACTGCATCGGCTATGGCGCCGAACCCGAGCGGGTCATCCGGACCCTCCGGCAGCGCGGCATTCCCTCGACACGCGGCAACCACGAGCAGGCCGTGCTGGAGCCGGATCGCCTGGAATGGTTCAATCTTCTGGCCCGAAAATCCCTGGTCAGGACCGCCGAAATGCTCTCAGCCGAAGCACTTCAGCTCATAGACGAATGTCCCGCCGTTTTGACATCTCACGGCTGCCGCTTTGTCCACGGCTTTCCACCGGACTCCGTCACCACGTATCACTTCGAGGTGCCCTCTGGTGAAAGGCGTCGTATTATAAAATCGATGACCGAAAAAATCTGTTTCATCGGCCACACCCACGACTTGACCCTCATCACCTACGACGGCCGCATACTGACCAATACCTCTCTTGGACCGGGTCGGGTAGATCTTTTGCCGAACCAGCAGGCCGTTGTTTGTGTCGGCAGCGTCGGTCAACCACGAGACGGCGACGAAAATGCCAAGTACGTCATTTGGGACGCTGACGCAGCAACCCTGGAGGTCAGGTATATCCGTTACGACATCGGTGCCGCGGCTGAAAAAATCATTGCAGCCGGGCTGCCGCGCGCGCACGCCGACCGGCTGTGGTGTCGGTAATCCCGGACAGGGCTTTTCTGGTAAAATCCTGCCGACTAAAGGCTCGCGAAAAAAAATGATGTGAAAACGATCGGAAAATATATCATCCGCGGCCTCCTCGGCCGTGGCGGAATGAGCAAGATTTACAAGGTCGAGCACCCGGTTATCGGTAAAATCGCCGCTCTCAAATACATGGACCCGGACCCGCTTTTGGTCAAGCTGATGGGGATGGACGGCATCCGGGCCATGTTCGTGGCCGAGGCC
>JARFQH010000221.1 GCA_029287875.1 Desulfobacteraceae bacterium
ATGTATCCTCATCGACGTAGGGCAGGGGATACTCGTCCTTGTCGACGTCCTCATAAAATGATTTGTCCCAGCCTTTGATGGCCTCTTTAATGTACTGGTCGATCAGCACCTTGATTCTGTCGTTGGTCAGTTTTTCCAAAGTTGATACACCTTTCCGAAGGGTTCTAAAAAAGAAATGGAGTTTACCGGCTAAAAATTGGGCTTTCTGTCGGGCGATACCGGCGTAACCGGTCCTAAGAGTATACCGCAACTCTCTCTTACCGACAAACTTTTGCAGGTCTTTGGGGACCACCATCCGGAAACAATAAGAGTAGGGATTACGAACCAGATACGAGGGGGATTTATGGCTTGCTTTCATGTCGTCGGCTCCATCTGTCCCACACAGATTTGTGTAAGGAGTTTGTGTAAGAGTGTGTAACAGATGGAATCGAGGCTTTTTCAGTCTAAAAATAACAAAAAAACCTGCTGTAAAAACAGCAGGTTATAGAGATTTTTTGGTGCCGAAGGCCGGACTTGAACCGGCACGGCTTTTGGCCACTACCCCCTCAAGATAGCGTGTCTACCAAGTTCCACCACTTCGGCACATATGTCTGACCGGCGTTATTGGGATTTCTTCTCTGCGTTCGGGGCGGTTTCCGTGGCTGCCGGTGCCGATTCCTGCTGTTTCGCCGGCTCAGCCGGAGCTTTTTCCGTGGTCGGCGCCGCCGCCGGCTCTTGCTGCGCCGAGTCGCTCGGTATCGCCTGTTCGTTAGCCGGTGCGGCTGTTTCCGGTTGGGGCTCAGCCTGTTCGGTGACCGGCGGCGGATTTTCCATCATGATGGAGCTTCTGGCCCCCCTGCTCGAATGATACGCTAGAGCCAGAGATGTGAGCATGAAAACGACCGCGGCGATCGTCGTCAGTTTGCTCAGAAATGTAGAGGCCCCGGTGCTGCCGAAAAGGGTCTGGCTGGAACCACCGCCGAATGCCGCACCCATGTCGGCGCCTTTGCCGGTTTGAAGCAGAACGATCATGATCAGGGCGAAGCTGACCACGACATGAATAATGATCAATGCGTTTGACATGACGACTTTCGGTGCAACGATTTTATTTCGATTGATAGTGAACGATTTTGCTGAACGTCTCGGCATCCAAGCTGGCGCCGCCGACCAAGGCTCCGTCGATGTCCGGCATGGCCATCAGTTCGGCGATATTCTGGGGCTTTACGCTGCCGCCGTAAAGGATTCGAATGCCTTTTGCCAAGGATTCGCCCTGCATTTCCGTTAGTTTTGACCTTAAAAACAGGTGGACTTCCTGCGCTTGTTCGCTGGTGGCTGTTTTCCCGGTCCCGATGGCCCAAATCGGCTCATATGCGATGACCAGATTCTGTAAAGCATCCGCAAAAAGGCCTTTTAACCCCATTTTTAGTTGTTTGTCAAGCACGGAAAAAGTCTCACCGGCCTCACGTTGTTTTTCGGATTCACCGATGCACATGATCGGGATCAGTTGGGTTTGCACTGCTGCAGCGATTTTTTCATTGACCGTTTCGTCCGATTCGCCGAAATATTCGCGTCGCTCCGAGTGACCGATGATAACGTAACGGCATCCGGCCGCTACCAGCATGGCTGCCGAAATCTCACCCGTATAAGCCCCTTCCTTCTCCCAGTGCATGTTCTGAGCACCGACTGAGATCAGGCTTCCCTGGAGTGCTTTCGAAACCGGGAACAGGGCCGGAAAAGTGGGTGCAATCATGACCTCGACACCGGTGACGCCCCCTGCCAGCTCCTTTAAGCGGTCTGCAGTCTGGACAGATTCGGACACGTTCTTATACATTTTCCAATTTCCGGCGATCAGCGGTATGCGCGTCGTCATGATCTTCTCCTATTTGCTGCGGGTGAAAACAGGCCCGTATTTTTTCATATTCCGCCTTCATTAACCTTTGGAGGTCAAAAGCGGTCGGAAGTGTCCGGACTTTCCGGCGTGTTTGAGCATAGAGGGCGTTGCGGCGAGAATCAATACGTCTCCCAGCGGTCCGACCCCGGCCAGCAGAACGACGGCCAATCCGATAAAGCTGTTGCCGGTGATGATGCGTGCGGCGTCCGGCAAGGCGACAAAAAACAGCAGATCGAGCACGCTGGTGACCATGAGACCCCACACTGCCCATTTGCGCAAATTCCAAACACCAATTCCCGTGACCAGAAAAGGGATCAACATGATCAAGAACTTGGCGGCCATTCTCTCCGCTATCGGGCTAGGCGCCACCGGATCGGTGGCCAACCATAGAAGCGCTTTGAAAACCGCCAACCATCCCGCGGCCCAAATCGGCCAGGGAAACCCACGGTACATCCGCCACTTCGGGAAAAGGACGAGCGGCAGCGGGTTAACGGAGGTCATGGCGGTTTTTTCGCTGTGTTCCGCGGGTGCTGTCTGCTTTTCTTTACGGGTCAATTAGTTCGTTCCCTTCGGCGACAGTGTCGACATCGATATGCGAATTGGGCTGTATGGACAGCCCATTTACAATTGAGATCCGATCAGCGCAGCCAGATCGGCCATGCGGCTCGAGTAGCCCATTTCATTATCGTACCAGGACAGAACTTTTACCATGTTGTCGACAACATAAGTCGTGGGGGCATCGACGATCGATGAAAATTTCGAACCGTTGAAGTCGGATGATACCAATGGCAGGTCGCTGTAAGCCAGAATACCGCGCAGAGATTCCTCGGACGCCTTCTTGAGGGCATCATTGACATCAGAAACGGTGACTCCCGATTTCTCCACCGTTGCCACGAAATCGACAATCGATACGTTGGGCGTTGGGACCCGGATTGCCAAGCCGTTCAACCGGCCGGCCAGATCCGGCAGTACGAGGGCCACTGCCCGGGCGGCACCGGTGGTGGTCGGGATCATGGATAAAGCCGCCGCTCGGGCCCGACGCAAATCTTTATGGGGAAAGTCGAGCAGACGCTGGTCGCCGGTGTAGCTGTGGATGGTGGTCATCAGACCGCTGCGGATCCCGAAGTTTTCGAGCAGTACTTTGGCCACCGGCGCCAGGCAATTGGTCGTGCAGGAGGCATTGGAGATGACGTGATGCTGTCTCGGATCATAGCGGTTCGAATTGACGCCCAGCACAATGGTAATGTCCGGATCTTTGGCCGGTGCGGAAATGATCACTTTCCGGGCTCCGGCGGCCAGATGTTTTTCGGCATTCTCCCGGTCTCTGAACAATCCGGTACACTCGGCGACGATGTCCACGCCGAATTCCTTCCAGCGCAACATTGCCGGGTCTTTGATCGATGTGATCGCCACGGCTTTTCCGTCGACTTCGATGGCGTCGTCTTTTGCGACGATCGACCGATCGAGCATGCCGTGCACGGAGTCGTACTTCAGCAGGTGAGCCATCGTGGCCGAGTCGGTAAGATCGTTCACGGCGACCACCTCGACATCGGGATGTTTCAGTGTGGCTCTGAATACCAGGCGTCCGATTCTTCCAAAACCGTTGATTCCCAATTTTACACTCATTGTGCCTCCTCCAGACTTTTCGTCATAATTAAAGCGTCTTCGCCAGTGTCCGTGTAGTATTTAGGCCGTGTGCCGATGATCTGAAAACCAATTTTGCTATAGAAATCTATAGCCGACCCATTGGAGCGACGAACTTCCAGATACACTTTTCGCGCTTTCCGCCGTTGCGCCAACTCAAAACAATAATCCAGCAACCAGGTTGCAATCCCCCTCCGTCGCCAACGGGGCGCCACCGCAATTTTGAGCAGGTGAATTTCATCCAGGGTCAACCGCAGACAGGCATAGGCAACGATCTGCCCCCCGAACGGATCAAGAACGACAACATCCAGCGCCTCCCGGCAGGACAATTCATCGAGAAAAGAAATTCGCTGCCATGGTTGCCGAAAAGATGCTTCTTCGATGGCGATGATACCGTCGATGTGGCTCTCATCAAGGGTAACAATCGACCAGCCCGGCACGGCTACCCCCGTTTGTTACCTTTCAAAATGCCGCTGGCCATTGATATGCTCTTTTTGCCGAAGGCTTCGACGGTGGCGGCCAGGTTTGCGAGATCCTGTTTGCCTCGGGTGTTCAAGGCCTTGACCAGCATCGGCAGGTTAACCCCCGACACCACTTCGACCCGTCCTTCCTCGAGAAAGGTGTAGCTCAAGTTGGAAGGTGTACCGCCGAACATGTCTGTCAGAATCAGCACCCCTTCATTTTGATCGACTTTTTTGATACCGTCTGATATTTTTTTCCTCAATTTTTCGGCGTTTTCGTTCAAATCGATACTCACCGGCTCCATGTCTTCCGGTCTTGAACCGATGATGAATTCTGTAGCTTCGATGAGGGCGCTTCCGAGTTCGCAGTGCGTTACGATTAAGATTCCGATCATTGTTTTCCCGCTTCCGACGACATTGAGATACAGGTGGTGTCTTGGCCCGCAAGTGATTTGAGGCGCTTAGGGCCCCGGAAAAAAATAATTCCACCTCTTGCTTGTCTTATGGCCCGTCTACTGCGTTACATCCACCCACACGTATCCTGATATGCGCAGGTGGATGTGCCTTGTAGACAAACCAAAATCCGGCGCAATCGTGTGGAATTATTTCTTACCGTGACCCTTAAAAGTTATTGTCGATCAATATCACGATGGGTGATGGCGACCTCTCTGCCTGCTGTTTGAACGTGCTCATACAAGCGCCGTGCGATGGCAACCGAACGGTGCCGTCCACCTGTGCAGCCGATGGCAATTGTCAAATAGGCCTTGCCTTCCTTTTCATACAACGGGATCAGATAGTCAAGCAGATCAAAATATTTCGATAAGAATAAGCGTGCCTCATCGTTTTTAAGAACAAACCGTTTGACCGTCTCCGTTTCTCCGTCCAGATCTTTTAATTCCGGCACGAAATATGGATTGACGAGAAAGCGTACGTCGATGACAAGATCCGCGTCGCCGGGAATCCCGTGTTTGAAACCGAATGAAAGCACCTGGATGCGCATCGGCGCCAATTTAATGAGTTTCTTGGCAATGTTTTTTATTGCGGCTTTAAGTTCATGTACATTAAACCGCGACGTGTTCAGGACGTATTCGGCCGATTTTCTCAACACCGCCATTAGGCGCTGTTCAGACCGGATGCCGTCAAGGATGCCTTCATCGCGTGCAACCGGGTGGTGTCGCCGGGTCTGGCTGTAACGCCGCAAAAGAATTTCTTCATCGGCCTCAAGGAAGATGATCTCAAGGTCGACCCCCCGGACTCTGACATCTTCGAAAATGGTTTTATAACTGCTCAGAAAACTTTTTTCACGCAAATCCATTCCGAAGGCAAAGCCTACCTCGTCGGGTTTCCGGACACTCGGCAATTTCAGAAAGTCCGGCAGCAGCAAGACAGGCATATTGTCGACACAGTAAAAGCCGGCATCCTCCAGAGCGGATAGAGCCGTGCTTTTTCCTGAGCCGGACAAGCCTGTCACTATAATTATTTTGGGCTTTTTCATTGTGTTGGGCGGAGAATTTTACCGTTGGTCGGTCGGCACAGGATCAAACCGATTCGGAAGTGACACATAAAGTGCATGTGCAGGCGAAAAGGCCTTGTCAGCCGCTTTTTTATTTTGTGGTTGTTTTCAAGGAGCCGGTCGGGGTCCGTGGGAACACGATCTAAAATTCTGCATCTTCCTCTTTGATGATTGCGTAAATCTCTTCGCGATCAGCGGCCTTCAATAGCCTTTCTCTAAATGGGTCGTGTTTGAGTATCTTCGAAATTCTTGCCAGTAGTTTCAAGTGAAGCCCGGTCGAGTTTTCCGGTGTCACCAGAAGAAAAAAGATATGGGTAGGACGGTTGTCCATCGATTCGAAATCGACCCCTTTGCGGCTGAGGCCGAATCCGAGGACCAATCCGTCCAGGTCCTTCAGCTTTCCGTGGGGTATGCCGATACCGCTGCCGATTCCGGTGCTGCCCAGCCGTTCTCTTTCCATCAGAACCCGCACGAGTTCCTCCCGGTTGACTTCCTTTAAACGAGAAATCGGCTCAACGAGCTCTTCCAGGATTCCCTTTTTATCCTGCGCCTTCAGATCGGCGAGAATCGCGTCTTTGGGCAATACATCCAGGATTTTCATATCAAATTTACCAATCGATTAATACTATCGTTATCGGCGCCGTGCACCGGGCACAGTTTCTGACGACCCCATAATATGCGGTTAACTGCTGGGTTGAATCAAGCCGAGGTGACCGTCTTTGCGACGATAGAGAACATTCACCCGATCGGTTTGAGCATTGGTGAACACCAGAAAATTGTCGTCTAACAGTTCCATCTGCATCACCGCTTCTTCGACATCCATCGGTTTGTAATCGATGTTCGTGATCTTGATCTGAGGTCGATGGTCATCTTCTGCCATATTGACCATGAATTCCGGCGGTATGTCTTTGATGCTGGATTTGGCCCCACCCCTCCGTTCCCGGGTCTTCTGTTTGCCTTTTTTTAATTGTTTTTCCAGCTTGTCCATGACCATGTCGATAGCTGAATACATATCATTGATTTCTTCCTTGCCAATGAGATTGAGGCGATCTCCGGTGATATTGATTTCGGCTATGTGACGAAATTTTTCAACCGAAAGGACAACGCTGGCCTCGGCCGGGTTATCCAGCAGCCTGTCAAATCGATCGAGCTTTTCTTTGACGTAGGTTTTCAAATGTTCCGAAGGTGGCAGGTTTTTAAATGTCACGGAGATTTGCATGTAAAAACTCCTTAAATCTGTTTGCGCCTGCTGGACGGCAGTACATTCAGCATCTCACGGTACTTTGCAACAGTACGGCGGGCGATGTCGATGTGTGACTCCTTCAGCATTTTTGCGATCTTGTCATCGCTGTATGGTTTACGCGGGTTTTCACTGGCTATGATCTGTTTAATTTTCTCCTGCACGCTGACCGAAGCGATCGCACCACCGTGGTCGCGCTTAATAGAACTGTTGAAGAAATATTTCAACTCAAAAATTCCCTGCGGTGTATACGCATACTTGTTGGTCGTAACCCGGCTGATGGTCGATTCGTGCATGCCGATGTCTTGGGCGACATCCCTGAGCACCATCGGCTTCAAATGCGTAATGCCCTTATCGAAAAATCCTCTCTGGTACTGCAGAATGCTCTCCATCACCTTGTAGATCGTCTTTTGACGCTGGTGGATACTTTTTATCAACCAGGCGGCCGACCGCAACTTGTCTTGAATGTAACTGCCTGCCTCGCCGGAGACCTTGTCCTTGGCGCCGATCGATTTCCTGTAAAACGGGTTGACCCGCAGCTTAGGCATGCCGTCGTCGTTGAGCACGATGACAAAGTCGTTGTCCATTTTGTAAACGTAGATGTCCGGGGTGATATATTGGGGCGTGTCGTCGGAATATTCACGGCCCGGCCGCGGTTCGAGGCTCTTGATGATATTAACGGCCGCAACGATGTCATCCATGCCGACCTTCAAGGTGCGGCCGATGGCCTTATAATTTCTCTTCTCGAGATTCCCGAGGTGGTTCTTGATGATTTCAGTGACAAGCGTGTCGTCTATTTTGAGATGTCGGGCTTGGATCATAAGGCACTCGCTGAGATTCCGTGAGGCCACCCCGATCGGATCGAAGGTCTGGATGAGCGCCAATACCTCTTCGACTTTTTCCATTTCGGCACCCGTTATCCGGACAATTTCTTCCAAAGCGACATCGAGGTAGCCGTCCTGGTTGAGATTGCCCACGATCAGGCTGCCGATGTTTTCCTCCAACTTGTTCGGTGATGTCATCAGCAGTTGCCAAAGCAGATGGTCGTTAAGGGTTTCCTTGCGGGCGATGAAGGCATCGTATTTCGGGGCTTCCCGGCTTTCTCCTTCGTAATTTACTCGGCCGGGCGTGTTGTACTCATCGAGATAATTGCTCCAGTCGATATCGTCCTGAATTTTATCTTCGATCGTCACTTCTTTGGCGGCGGCTCCGTCGTCGACGACCGGTTCGGTCGGCTCCAGTAGCCGATCGTCGCCGGGTGCATCCTGCAGCTCTTCAAGCGCCGGGTTCTCCTCGAGTTCCTGGCGAATGGTGTCCATCAGCTCCAGGCGCGAGAGTTGCAGAAGTTTAATTGCCATCTGCAGCTGGGGAGTCATGATCAGCTGCTGCGTCAGTTTAAGCTGTTGTCTGAGTTCGAGTGCCATATTTTTTAAAGTCTAAATTCGTCTCCAAGGTAAATTTTTCGAGCAATTTCACTGGATGTTATGTCTTCGGGGGTTCCGGCGACGACCACCTTGCCCTCGTTCAGGATGTAAGCGGTGTCGCAGGATTGCAGCGTATCGCGCACGTTGTGATCGGATATGAGAACCCCGATCCCTCGTTTTTTAAGATGCCCGATAATCTTCTTGATGTCAATGACCGCCAGTGGATCGACCCCGGCGAACGGTTCGTCGAGGAGCATGAACTTCGGATTGGTCGCCAGGGAACGGGATATCTCAAGCCGCCGTTTTTCGCCTCCCGAAAGCACGGCGGCTTTTTGACCCGCCAGGTGCTTGATGCCGAGTTCTTCGAGCAGCAAATCCGCCCGTTCTTGTTGCTCCACCTTGGTCATGGCGAGGGTTTCGAGAATGGCCATAATGTTTTGTTTGACCGTCAGCTTCCTGAAAATCGAGGGCTCCTGCGGTAGATAACCGACACCCTTGCGGGCCCGAAGGTGCATGGGGTAATCGGTCATATCCTCCTCGTTCAGCAGCACCTTGCCCACATCCGGCTTTACCATACCGACGGTCATGTAAAAGGTCGTCGTTTTTCCGGCGCCGTTCGGGCCGAGAAGACCGACAACGTGTTGGTTGGAGAGCTCCAGGCTGACGGAATCGACCACTTTTCTGCCGCCGTAGACCTTGCCCAGATTTCGTAGAGACAATACGGTCATTTGGATCTGACTTCCGCGCCCGCCACCGGCCACCCCACTGTTAGGCCCCATATAGCAGATTTGATCATGGCATCCAAGAGCGCTGTCGCCGGTTATTTTTTTTCGGTCCTTTTGAACACGGCCCTTACCCGTTTTTCCGGACCACCGGACACCTGAAATTGGTCCGTGTCAAGGAAAAGAGTGATTTTGGATCCGCTGACCGTCCCTCCTCTGCCGGCTACGGTCGAATCCTCGCCGGACAATTCGAGCATGCGGGTTTGGGCATCGTAGGCCGCGCGTTCCGCGGATGCCGTCAGTTCGGCTGAGATGATGCGCACATGGCCCTCGGCGACAATATCACGAATGTTGGCATGGCCGACGGCTTTCGGGGTCGACGGTCGGTCGCTGCGCTTGTAATGCACCTTGAGCCGGTCGGCCGTCAGGGTGTAATCCCCGCGGACGACCTTAACATTACCTATGAATTCAGCAGTTTCTGATGCCTCGTCGCTGACCAGTTCGTCGGCTGTGATGGTGACCGGCTGCGATGGTTTTGCTGAGACGACGCCGGCTTCACTGTCATGCAGCTGCGCCGACACCGGGCGAATACAACCGCTGACCCATAAGAGCGACATGGCAGTGAAGATGCAGCAGGGCAGACACTTACAAAGAAAGATCCGCACTGAAGGTGCCCTTTACGTTGCCCTTGAAAACGACTCTTTTCTTGTCAAGCTCGAGGGTCATGCTGTCGGCGTTCAGTTGGTAACCGTCGCCGATTATCTCGACAGGGGACTGCGCGAAGAGAAATTGTTTTTCATGCCGGTAGTGAAGCTCATCAGTCAGGAGCCGTGAATCTTCGTTCTTTAATTCGACATGGCCGGTGACCATGACGTTGCGGGTTTCGGTTTCCAGCGTGCCGCCGTCGGCCGACAGGTGTATGGGCTGTTGATTGTCGATAAAGAAGGTCATCGTCAGACGATCGAGCCGGATTTTTTTTTCGGCTTCGAGGTAGTGGGCAGTGTCCGCATCCAGCTGCCACTCCTTTTTTCCATCGCGGGTGGCTGTCTGGTGGATGTCATCGATCGCCATGTCCACACCTGGCTGAATGGCGGTGATGACCTGTTCCGGTTTGTCGAGGACCCGGCGGTATTTGAAATAGGCGACCGACAGCAAACCGATCGTCGTCACGATGAAGAGCGCAAAAACAATTTTCAGCGTCCGGGTTTTTTTTTTCAACACGGTATGCAAAATCCGTTCACGAATGGTAAAAGACATTAAATTTTATGTGAAAATAGTATCGCGCGACCGGTCAAAAGTCAAGATACGAAAAACTTTGCCTTGATTATCAGGTTATTACTTGTTATTTAACTCAACTTTCTGGATTCATGACATGACGAGAAGAATTGTCCTCCGGCTTGAACGTCAAATGCAACCGGGCAACAGAACAGGCAAGGTCGAAATGAGCCGTTACAAGGTCAACAAGTCAATCCGGGACATCAATGCCAAGATAAAAGCCGGCAAAGTGGTGGTCGCTACGGCCGAGGAGATCATCGACATCGTCAAATCCGACGGTCCGGAGGAAGCGGCACGGCAGGTGGATGTCGTGACCACCGGCACTTTCGCTCCGATGTGCTCTTCGGGAGCCTTCATCAATTTCGGCCACTCGACACCCGGCATCAAGGCCTCCAAGGTCTGGCTGAACAACGTACCGGCCTATGCCGGCCTGGCAGCCGTAGACTGTTTTGTCGGTGCCACCGAACCCTGTGAAGACGATCCGCTGAACAAGGTGCACCCCGGCGAGTTCAACTACGGCGGGGGACACGTTATTCAGGACCTTCTGGAGCGCAAAAAAGTTCATTTTAAAGCAACGGCTTACGGGACCGATTGTTACCCCAACCGAATGATCGAAAAAGAAATCACGCTCAAGGGCCTGCCGCAAGCCACTTTGTGCAATCCACGCAACGGTTACCAGAACTACAACTGTGCCGTCAACCTTTCGAATAAGACCGTCTACACCTACATGGGAACCCTCAAGCCAAAATCCGGCAACGCCAATTACTGTTCGGCCGGACAGTTGAGCCCGCTGTTCAACGATCCTTATTATATGACCATCGGCATGGGAACCCGCGTGTTTCTCGGCGGTGGGGAAGGGTATGTGGCGTGGCACGGCACCCAGCACAAGCCCTCGGCCAAGCGGACCCCAAAGGGAATTCCGCTATCGCCGGCCGGAACCCTCATGGTGATGGGTGACTTGAAGAAGATGAGTGCCAAGTGGATCAAAGGGGTGAGCATCCAGGGGTACGGCAGCTCGCTGGCTGTCGGCCTGGGGGTCCCGATACCGCTTTTGAATGAAGAAATGGCGCAGTACACGGCTATAACGGACGAAGACATCTTCACGCAGATCATCGATTACGGAATGGATTATCCGGGCGGCGTTTCCAGGAGTCTCGGGCAGGTCAGCTATGCCGAGCTGAAAAGCGGAACCATCCGGTTCGACGGTCGGGACGTGCCGACCGTGCCCCTTTCCAGCCTGGTTCGAGCCCGCGAAATAGCGGAGACGCTGAAAAAAAGGATTTTAAAGGGCACGTTTTTCCTGACCGAGCCTGTATTCACGCTGCCGCGGTGACCAGCGACATGTCGAAGTCGATCCGATCGTTTATTGCCGTGAAACTGCCCGAAACCGTCCTTGCAGCCATTGGCGGTGTGCAGGAGCGGATGGCGGCCTGCGGTCTTAACGTGCGCTGGGTGACGACCGGCAACATTCACCTGACGCTGAAATTTCTCGGCGAGGTCGATGAAGAAGAGGTCGACGGCATCGCCGCGGTCCTGACCGAGGCCGTCCATGGATTCGCACCGCTGCGGCTTGCGCCCGCGGGCGTCGGCGTGTTCCCGAGTGTCAAACGGGCACGGGTCATCTGGGTTGGACTATCGGGTCAGCTACCTGAACTCGCCGCCTTGCAGCGCTCGATCGAGGACCGTCTGGCGACGATCGGTTATCCACATGAAAAACGCCCTTTTTCCGGTCATCTGACCCTTGGGCGCGTCAAGGGGCTGATCGCGGCGTCCAGACTGACGACGGCGATGGGCGCCTTTATCGACTTTGCATCGGAAACCTTTGAGGTCGACCGGGTGGTTTTATTCAAAAGCGACCTGCGACCGACCGGAGCGGCGTACACCGAACTCCGACAAATCACTTTGCCCGGCCAATAGGGCTTCAGGAGAATTATTTCGGATCGGGTGCGCCTGCGATGCGGCCATCGGACGGCTTCCGCAGCACACTGATCCCAACCACCAGCCACATCAATGGGATCGGTACATGTCGGGGAACGCCGGTTTCGCCATTGAGGAGGAAAAGATGAGCAACGTTACCGATAAGGCAAGAGCTGTGGAGTCCGCTATAACCCAGATCGAGCGGCAGTTCGGCAAGGGATCGATTATGAAGCTCGGTGACAGCCCGGTCGTCAAAGTTCCTGTCATCCCGACCGGTTCACTGACCCTTGATCTCGCGCTGGGCGTCGGCGGTCTGCCACGTGGCCGGGTGGTCGAAATCTTCGGACCGGAATCATCCGGCAAAACCACGCTGGCCTTGCATGCCGTAGCCGAGGCTCAGAGGCAGGGCGGCATCGCCGCCTTTGTCGATGCCGAGCACGCCTTGGACACCGTATATGCCAGGAAACTGGGCGTCAATTGCGACGACCTGCTGGTTTCCCAGCCCGACACCGGCGAACAGGCGCTGGAGATAGCCGACATGCTGGTCCGCAGCGGTGCCATCGATGTGCTGGTCATCGATTCCGTGGCGGCGCTGGTGCCGAGAGCCGAGATCGAAGGTGAAATGGGGGATTCCCACATGGGGCTGCAAGCCCGATTGATGTCACAGGCGTTGCGCAAGCTGACCGGTACGATCGGCAAGACGCGCACGTGCGTGATCTTCATCAATCAGATCCGGATGAAAATCGGGATCGTGTTCGGCAATCCGGAAACGACCACCGGCGGCAATGCCTTGAAATTTTACGCTTCCGTTCGCCTCGACATCCGACGGATCGGTGCGATCAAGGAAGGCCAGGAGGTGACCGGTAATCGCACACGCGTTCGGGTGGTCAAGAACAAGATGGCGCCGCCCTTCAAAGAAGCCGAGTTCGACATTACCTATGGTGAGGGCATTTCGAAAACCGGCGATTTGCTTGATCTTGGAGTGCAGGCCAACGTAATCGAAAAAAGCGGTTCGTGGTATTCTTTTGAGGGCGAGCGGATCGGCCAGGGCCGTGAAAACGTCAAGCGCTTTTTAACCGAAAATTCAGACATCTATGCCGCGGCTCTCCAGAAAGTCAGGGAAGCCGTCGGACTCGCGGAAAAAGCGGCGGAGGAAAAACCGAAGGGCGGAAAGTCGAAAACGGAGAGCGACAAATGACAGGCAATGAAGCGCGCAATAAATTTTTGGATTACTTCAAAAAGCACGGGCACGAGGTGGTCAGGAGTTCATCGCTCGTGCCGCAGGACGACCCGACGCTGCTGTTTACCAACGCCGGCATGGTTCAGTTCAAACGCGCCTTCCTCGGTGAGGAGAAACGCGGGTACAAACGGGCAACGACCTCCCAGAAGTGCGTTCGGGCCGGCGGAAAGCACAACGACCTGGAAAACGTGGGCTACACGGCACGGCATCACACGTTTTTCGAAATGCTCGGTAACTTCTCCTTCGGCGATTACTTCAAGGAAAAGGCAATTGACTTCGGGTGGGACCTTCTCACCAACGGCTACGGCTTACCGGAAGACAAACTCTGGGTGTCGATCTACCTGGACGACGACGAAGCACACGACATCTGGCACAGACAAGTCGGCGTACCGGAAGAACGGATCAAACGCTTCGGCGAAAAAGACAATTTCTGGGCCATGGGCGACACCGGCCCTTGCGGCCCCTGCAGCGAGATCCACTTGGATCGCGGCGATGCCTATGGCTGCGGCCGTCCGGATTGCACTCTGGGCTGCGAATGCGATCGATTCCTGGAAATCTGGAACCTGGTTTTCATGCAGTTCAACCGCGATGCCTCCGGCACCCTGACCCCTCTGCCCAAGCCGAGTATCGATACCGGTCTGGGACTCGAGCGGATTGTGTCGATCCTACAGGGAGCGGCCACAAATTTCGAGATCGACCTGATTTTTCCGATCATCCAAAAAACCGCGACGCTCTGCAACAAGGCTTACGGTCAGAACACCATAACCGACGTGGCCATGAAGGTCATTGCCGATCACAGCCGGGCGGCTGCTTTTCTGATAAGCGACGGCGTTTTTCCCTCCAACGAGGGTCGCGGATACGTCCTGCGGCGCATCATGCGCCGGGCGATTCGCTACGGACGCACCATCGGCTTGAACCGGCCTTTCCTGCATCAAACAGCAGGCGTCGTGTTCGAAATCATGCAGCCGGCCTACCCGGAACTGATGGACGCCCGATCGTTCATCACCAATGTCATCAAAAACGAGGAACTGCGGTTTATCGAGACACTCGACACCGGCTTGAGACTGCTCAACGATACGTTGGCCGACCTCGAGGCCGCCGGGGGCAAGGAAATTCCCGGAAAGGTCATCTTCAAACTCTACGACACCTATGGATTTCCGGTCGACATCGTGCGCGATGTCGTCAGGGAAAAGGACATCCGTCTCGACATGGCCGGGTTCGAGGAGGCGATGGCCGGACAGCGGGCCCAGTCTCGGTCGAAGGCGACCTTTGCCAAAATCAGTGATGCCTATAAAAAACTGACATCCCAGGGCGTCAGCGTCAAATTTGTCGGGCATGCGCACACCACGGCCGCTTCAAAGGTGGTGCTGCTGGTGCAAAACGGCGAGGCCGTCGATTTGGCCGGGGCCGACAGCGACATCGAAATCGTCACCGAGTTAACCCCTTTCTACGGTGAAGCCGGGGGCCAAGTCGGCGACAGTGGGCGCATCAGCGGTCCCGGTCTCGAAGTCGAGGTGACCGACACCGTTAAAGACCCCACCGGTCTGATCATTCACAAGGGGCGAATTCTGACCGGCCGGATCAAAACCGGCCAGACCGTTACCTTGGATGTCGACAGTGAAAAGCGGCGTGCCACCCAACGCAACCACACGGCGACGCACATCCTTCACGCGGTCCTGCGCAGCGTTCTGGGGGACCACGTCAAACAGGCCGGTTCGCTGGTTGCACCGGACAGGCTGCGGTTTGACTTCAGCCATTTCTCTCAGATCGATCCGGACACCTTGAGCCGCATCGAAGAGCTGGTCAACGACCGCATTCTCGAGAACGTCCCGGCCCAAACCGTGGAGATGGCGGCCGACGAGGCCTTCAAATCCGGCGCCATGGCGCTTTTTGAAGAAAAATACGGCGACCGGGTGCGGGTGGTGTCGCTGGCGGGTTTCAGCAAGGAGCTGTGCGGTGGAACGCACGTTGCGAGCACGGGCGACATCGGTTTGTTCAAGATCATCGGTGAGTCGAGTGTGGCCTCGGGCGTGCGGCGCATCGAGGCCCTGACCGGGAAAGCCGCTTCGGCCCACAGCCGGCAAAATGACCGCCTGCTGCAGGAGACGGCTAGGCTGCTGAAAGATGCGCCTGAGGCCCTGCCCCAGAGGGTGACCAAGCTTATCGCCGAGCACAAAGCCCTTGAAAAAGAGGTCGAACGCCTCAAGTCCAAGCTGACGAGCCTGTCGGCTTCAGGTGCCGAAGATGACGTGCGAACCGTGAACGGTGTGCGGGTTCTGGCCAAACGGGTGACGGCCGACAGCCCTGCGGCCCTGAGGGAACTGGCCGACCAGTTTAAAGGAAAAACGACCTCCGGGGTCGTCGTGCTGGGAGCCGCCGCCGGTGGCAAAGCCTTTTTGATCGCTCTGGTGAGCAAAGACCTCAGCCAGCGTTTTCACGCCGGCCATATCGTCAAAGAGCTGTCGGCCATGGTGGGCGGCAGCGGCGGCGGAAGACCGGACATGGCACAGGCCGGCGGTACGCAACCCGAGAATCTCGATCAGGCATTACAGAAAACCTATGAAATCGTTCAGCGCGCCTAATGTCTAGTCACACATAAATTGCCTTATCCATTGTCGATCGCTGTTTGTTATTTGTTGTTTGCGATTTGGAATTTTTCACCGACCGCCTCCCGTTTTGCCGGCACGCTTTTCATGTCGCTTGACACCTTCCGCCTTTGTCATCTATAATTAATTGAATTAAAAAGCTATATTTTCGTGATCGGCCGTCAGCGGAGCCTGCTTTATGGATTTTGTGGATCAGATCAAGAAATATTACGGCGACCATGTTCCCGGCGCCGTGCTGGAGAAAAATCATCTCAAGGCGCCCTGCCCGTTCTGCAAGCCCGACGAAAACGGCGAAAAAGGCACCCTGGTGGTTTACCTGAGCCCGGACAGTTATTTTACCGGCTACTTCAGGTGTCTGAACCGCTGTCGTCCCGGCGGATTTCCGCTGCACTTCGGTCGTTTGATGGGAATCGATCCGCAAGAGGTTCCGGGATACGATCCGGATCGCGACCCCTTTGTGCGGGACATCGTGTATCCGATCAAAAATCTCAAGCCGGACATCATAAAGTTCACTTCCCTGATGACCGAGAGCGAGTACGCCCACTTCGGGGAATTCGGCGTGTCCCGGACAGTGGTGAACGAGATGAAAATCGGCTACAACGGCCGTTACCTGGTCTATCCCTATGTGCTCGAGGACGGCAACTGCTACGCGGCACGGTGCATATTGCCCGGCCGTCCGGAGGACAACTTCTGGTACGGCGACGAAAACTTTTTCAAAGGCGACTTTCAGATCTTCGACACCCCTGAAATCGAGCGCTGTCAGGGCGGAGCACTTTTTATCGTTGAGGGCGAAGACAACCTGCTGACCCTCAAAGAACTCGGCTATCCCGGCATTGCCGTTCCCACCGCAGCCGATCTCGAGCATATCAGTGCCGTTCACCTGGCCGATATCAAACAGGTGTTCATTGCGGTCGCCAATGCGCCCGAGGCCCAGCTGGCGGCCCGCGAGGCCGCGACCCGCATCGGTTTCAAGGTGAGAATCCTGAAGTGGCCGGCGCATGTCAGACGCGGCTACGCCCTCTGCGACTTGGCGCGGGACAAAGGGCAGGCGTTTCGATCGGCTGTTGCGGGGCTGATACAGTCTGCCAAGGCTTTTTCGCCTTTTTCGGCACCCGAAAAGGAACACCGAAAATTTTTCGAACGGGTCGAGCAGGATTGGGACGGTCGAGCCGAGGGGCTCCGTTCCGGATTTGACAAGCTGGACCGCGCCTTGAGCGGGAGCCAGGGTATCAACATCATGGGCGGGCCGCCGAAAGCCGGCAAGTCCTGTTTTTACATGCAGGTTTCAACTGAAATGGCCCGCCGCAAGACGCCGGTGATTTACTACGACTTCGAAAACGGCCGCCAGAAAATTTACTCCCGAACCCTCTGCCGTTTGGTTCGGCTCGCTGAACAAGATATTCGCCAGCACTACGATGATGAAAAGGTGCGTGGCCAGATCGACGGCATCCGACAGGACTTCAGGGGGCTCCTGCAGTACTTCAGGGTCGTGACCGATCGCAAGCTGAATCCGGACATCATGCGCCGTCAGGTCGACTTCCTGCAGCACGAAACCCGCACAGACAACACCGTCGTAGTGATCGACAGCCTTCACAAACTGCCCTTTAAAGACCTCTCCGACCGGCGCACCGGCATCGATTCCTGGCTGCGTCACATGGAAGCCATCCGCGACGAGCAGAACGTCTCTTTCTTCGTCATTTCCGAGCTCTCGCGGGGAGAAGGCGGGCAGTACACTCAAAAACCGGATCTCGGCGCCTTCAAGGAGTCGGGCGACATCGAATACAGCGCCGACAACGCCATGATTCTGCTGCCCGACTGGAATCCGGTCGATCCGATTTCATCGAAGGAGCGGGTGAGCTCGCTGTGGCTGGTGGCCAGCCGGGAAAACAGCCCGGGCAAGATCGCGAGCTACCGACTGGCGTTTCCTTATTGGGGGTTTGTAGAACTCTAAACCTGGAGGGCCTGGTGACAAACACGATTCCGGCGGCGCGCTTCTTACCAAAGAAACGGTGACAGATGGCCGGGGCACCTCACGCCGCGGACTTTGCGACCCTTGGATGCCACCTTCTGATTGACCCCAAAGATGCCGTTTGGGGACGGACCCATTTCAGTGCTTTCTAAGATACAATCCATTTCGGCAGTCTACCACAGTCGATTGAACTCCCCGATCCCGACCGTTTGTATCCTCCTGGTCTGCCTGGCTCTCGGGTTGCTGGCGGCCGGATGCACGCAACCGGTGGTGCACCGGCCGAGCACCGAGATCCCTCAGGCCGTCGAAAAAACGACCGAGCAGCGCGCCTATGCGGCCATGGAAAGCGGTGAGTATCTCGCCGGGATCCGTCTCTACGAGCAGGTGCTCCGCAAGGACCCGGGCAACGCAGAGGCCCTCTACATGCTTGGCTATGCTTACGGTCAACTGGGAGAAATCGAGAGCGAAATCGCCTATTACAGAGCCGCGGTCAAGGCGGGCTACCGGACCGAGCAGATTTTTCACAACCTGGGTAAAGCCTATCTGGCGATCAATCGACCGGAAGAGGCCATCGCGGCTTTCGACAGCGGACTGGCGTTAAATCCGCTTAGCGCCGACAACCACTTCGGCCTCGGGATGGCCTATCAGAAAAAATCCGAATACGGTGCGGCCCAAAAGGAATTTGTGACCGCCATCCGGATTGCGCCGGATGTATTGGAATTCCGGGAGTACCTCGGTCTGTTTTACGAAGAAAGCGGCCATCTGGATCAGGCCGAAGAACAATTCAGAGATATCCTCGAACGCGATCCGCAGTATGAAGGCGCGCGCGAGCATCTGGAGCATCTCGTGCGGCAAAAAAACCTGACGGAAGGGCGCACCGGCACCGGCGGCCAATAATCGGAGGCCGTCATCGTATCGGTCGAGACGCGATGCAGTGTCCGGAATTCCTTATTTTCCCTGCAACACATCGATCATCGAGAATACCTTTCCCCTGACCCCTTGCTGAAGTTTTGCACGCAGGTAGGCAATGGCATCCAGGGTGCCGCGGGCGTAGATTTCCCGGCCGTTGACGTTGTGGCTGAATTCAAACCGCACGGTCTCGTCGGCAGATGTCAGGGTGTAGGTGTGCCAACCGTGCCCGGTGAGAAATTCTTCCGGAATGCCCCAGAGGTTTTTCTGTCTTTCCGGTTCCCGCTCCTTGAGGATATCGGCTTCGACGAACGGGAGGCCCAGGTCGTTGAAGTATTTCACCATGGCTTTTGCGGTCCCGCTGGTATCGGCTTTGCCTTTCTGGTGGCTTTCTCTGATCTCGAGGCGGTAGTCCTCGAAGAGGCCGGGAAATAATCGAGCGGCTTGCGCCATCATCGCTTGAAATCCGACGATCTGTTTGGCCATATTGGGCGCAATGACCGCCGCTGTCGACGACTGCAGGACGGCCTCTTCCAGCCGATCGCGATCTCCTCCGGTGGTGCCCATGACAAACGGCAGCTCGTTGCGACAGTAAAAGTCGCCATTTGGATTGACGGCCGACGGGTGGGTGTAGTCGACACTGATGAAATCGGGGCTCACCGCCTTGACCTTCGTTAAAGCGGCATCGCGGTCTTCCGGCCTTACCAGACGGACAGCGGTATCTGCAACGCGTGTCTCGCCCTCTGAGATTTCGGGGCCGGTGAACGAAAAGGGGATCAACGCGAAACGGCTGTCGCTCAAGACGTGCCGCGCCACGGCGCCCGCCATGCGGCCCGGAAGGCCGTTGACCATCACTTTAATCGAATCCATCGGGGATGCCTCCTTTGTGGGGTTTTGGTATTATCCGTGACGGAAACCGTCGACCACCTCGGATGTGATGGCGTTCAGCTGCGGGAACTCGTTTTCGCCATCGCGGTTCAACCGCCGGTGCAGGCCTCGAACGGCAGTCGGTATATAGGCTTCAAATTGGGTTTTACCCTTGACTTTGCTGAGGTGGCCGAAAGCCCCCAGAATTTGAAGATTGCGGGTCAGGCAGCAGTAATGATAGCCCTTGCGGAACCGATGGGGATCGACGGATTTTATCAAGTCGATCTGGTGCAGACAATACGCCAGCAGCTGATCCTCAACGATCTGGGGCAGATCGACATAGGGGTCGATCAGCAGCGATGCCAGATCGTACTGGATCGGTCCCAGGCGGCCGCCCTGAAAATCGATGATGACGCCGGTTCCGTTTCTGATCATGATGTTGCGGGACTGAAAGTCGCGGTGCATGAATCCGTTGACGCCGAAGGCCAGGGCACGATCGGCCAACCGGGCGAACTCTCCTGCCAGATTGGCAAAGGAGACCTTGCGGCCCAGGTAAGTTGTCAAAAAGGCTTCTACGAAATAGCGGCACTCTTTTTCGAGGATGAGCTCGCGACTGTAGGACGGTGTCTGGTAGGCCCATGTCGGATTAAAGTTCTCGGCACCGGAGAATGCCATTTTGACCAGCTGCCGAATGATCGGCCGATAGCAGGCGACCAGTTCCTCGCTGCGCGAGGTGCGCCGGACCGCCTCCTGCAGGTGTTCGTCACCGATGTCTTCCAGGTAGACCAATCCGGCAAACCGATCGGAGAGGTAAATTTGCGGCACGTCGATGCCGGCGGCCCGAAGGTGGCGGTCGATGGCGACAAAGGCGTCGACTTCGGCGGTGTGCGTGTCGGTGCGAATGCCGTGGTCCGCCAGGATCAGGGAAGACGGTCCGGATTTCAGCCGGTACCAGAGTCGGTCGGAACCGTCACCGGCCAGTAGTTCGCGGCCGATCGGGCCTGGGGGACGGTCCGGCAAAACCCGTGCAAACGCCCGGGGCGTCATCTTATCGTAAACCGCCTGACGGTAGCGTTCGGGAGTGCCGATGTCGGTCCAGTAGTGTCCGGACGCAATGAACGCCTTGACCCCCCGTTCTTCGGCGATCAGGGTCCGATAGGTATCGATACTGCTGTGAAAGGCGTCCGGCGGGATGAGGTCGAGAACCTCCGAATCGAGAACCTGGATGCCCGTGAAGGCCAGCAGGCGACTGTTCGGGGGATGTGCGCCTGCGCCTGGTTCGCCGAAGCCCGTCACGAGGTCCTCCGAATCGACGGCTACCGTGTTGAACTCAGGTGCGTCGTGCAGAACCAATGTCACCGGTTGCGGGTGCTGCCGGTGGAATCGATACACCGCAGCCAGATCGATGTCGGTCACGATGTCGCTGTTGACGACCATAAAGGGCTGATCGTCCCAGAAATCCGCAACGTTCTTCACCGCACCGCCGGTACCGCGGATCACCTTTTCAAAGCGTGTTTGCACCGGTATCGTGTACCCGCTTCGGGCCACGAACGCTTCGATCTGATCATGCAGGTGGTGGGTGTTGACGACGATGGCGTGGCAGCCGGCCGCAACAAGTTGCCGGATCATCAGATCCAGAATCGGCTGATCGGCGATCGTGAACAGCGCTTTCGGTCTGAAACCGGTGTAGGGAAGCAGCCGGGTACCAAAACCGGCTGCAAGGATCATGGCTTTCATCGCATGTTCGTTCGGTGCGCCGCCGCAACCTGTTCGAGCCATTTTTTACGCCGCCGGCGTGTAAGCGTTATTGCAGGCGGCTGAGGTAACGGTTGATGGCGACGGCGAATGTTTCGGTTTTCTCGATATCTTCCGAGCTTTTAATTCCCTGACTCATGAAAAAATCGGCCGCGTTTTCATAGGTCACCTTGGAAAGTGATTCGCGGCGTCCGATTTTCTTGCGTTTGTACATTCGCCGGCCCCTGGCTTCGATCTTTTTTAGCCGATCCTTGGTGTTCAGGCCATCCGGTGGTGCCCACATGAAGTGATTTAACACGATCAGATAGGATTCAAAATAGGTTGTCAGAAATGCGGCAAAGAGTTTCAGCTTTCTGAAACCGGCAGACGTGATGTTGTAAGTGTCCGGCAGTATCTGGTGGGGCATGAGGACCGCATCATCGATGAAAACCTTGAGCGTTTTGCGGACCACGTATTCCGGATTCAGGTCGACGTCGTAGGCGAACTCGTTCTTGAACAGGTGCTGCAGGAACCGGTATCCGCTGTGGATGTCGGCTGCGGCGAACTGAAAGGCGTCCAGGTGAAGGATCTCCAGAGCGGTAAACGCCGCCGGAATGAAAAAAGCAACGCAGTTGTTCTTATAGTACTCCAAGCTTGTTCGCTGGCTTTCATTGACCGTATATTCGGTCTCCGTGGCCACGTCTTCTTTCGATTTGGTGATCGATTCGATAAATTTTCTCTGGACGTAAGAATCCAGGGCATTGTTTATCGCATAATCCTGATCGAGCAAAAGGGTGTCGGCCAATTGAGCTGCCTGAGTGTTGAGATAGTGCATGTAAAGGTCGACGATCGACTTGAGATGGGCCTGGGTAAACCGGGGCTTGGGGGTGTTGAGAATGGCACAGGCGCAGAGGCCATGCGCGGTGATAACGGTTTCTTTATTGATGGCGTTGACGATCCGGAATCCAAGGTTTCTGCAGAAGGTGTTTTTCTCTTTGGGACTGATCTCGCGGATATTCAAGCCCTGGTCCCGCAGCAGCTGGTTGAGGGACAGCGGTTCGTGGAAACGGAGGTAAATTTTACCGTAGCGCTTCTTAAGGAACCGGCGGGCACTGATGACCTGTCGAAAACTTTCCGGCTCCTTCTGCCCGCCGCTGAGTTCGTTGATGTAGGAGCTTTCCTCCAACACGCGGTCATAACCGATAAAGATCGGTACGAAGATCATGTCTTCGCAGGCACCGTTTCTGAAGGCCTCGAACAGCATGGAAAGAAACCCCAGTTTCGGCAAAATCATCTTGCCGGTTCGGCTGCGGGTCCCCTCGATGAAGAATTCGACATTGAACCCCTCCTCGAGCAGTTTGTGCAGGTATTCTGAAAAAACCCTCGAATAGAGAACGGCACCACGGAAACTGCGCCGGATGAAAAAAGCCCCGCCTCTTCGGAACATCGGCCCGATCGGCCAGAACGACAGATTTTTGCCGGCCGCTACATGCGGGCAGGGCATGTTGTTGTGATACAGAATATAGGACAAGATCAGGTAATCGATGTGGCTCTTGTGGCAGGGTACCAGTACGAGTGGGCCATTGCGTGAGGCTGATTTGACGTACTTGAGGCCGTCGCTGTTGTAGGAGACGCCGTCGAACATGGTGTCGATGATGGAGCCGACCACAACCGACGCAATTTTGAGCATATTTGTGCTGTATTTGGCGGCAATTTCACGCAGATTGGCTGCCGCTTCCTTGCGAAGTTTGTGAATTGGGGTCTGACGCGAATCAGCGAGTTTGGTCAAAAACTCTTGGAACCGTTCTGCAGTCAGAATGTTCTCTTTGAGTTCTTCCGGGCTCTTAAGAACCGGACCGGTGATGGTCTGACGATGCCGATTGATCTGCCTCAGCAGGAAGCGCCGTAGATACAGAGACTGATATACGGTATTTTTTTCGTGGATTTCGGTTTTGTAAAGATACGCCATCAGATTGACCGGCGTCGATATTTCCGTGAAAACCTTGCCCGGGTTTCTGAAAAGTGTTACCAGGCGGCGGATGGTGCCCGGTTTGCCTTCCGAGCCGAACATCATGTCGATCAGGGTCGGGTTGGAGCGATACGGATTCTTGCTGAAAAACATCAGCAGCGGGACCAGATAAACAGGCCGGTCGGTCTTTTTTTGAAACTCGACCAGGTATTCGAGCGGGTCAATCTTGGATCTGAGAAAGCGTTGATGAAATTCGCCCTTGTCCACCAGCGACAGAAACCCGGCCTTTCGGTTGAGCAATTCGCTTTGAATGTAGCCGCTCTTGTAAGGGTTCTGGAAGGACAGTTTACGGACAAAATAACTGAGGTGGGCCAGAAAGATTTTGAGAAGACGCGTGACAGGTTGCCATAATAGCGTGCGGTAGTCGAGACCGATTTCCGGAACGGGACAGCCTCTCCGCGAAAAGGCCGTGTGGTAAAAGAGGTATTCGAACTTGTTCTTGTTCTTGTTGATGTAGACGATGATGGCGTTTTTCGGGATCTGGTCGATAACAGCGGTCAAATCTGCGCTGAGCGCTATGCCGGAGTAGAACATCTTCAACAACACCGTTCTCAGCCGGCCGAGTTTTTGCGGCAGAAAACAGCTGTAATGATCCGTCGTGCCGCCAAGCAGCCGGCTGAACCATCCGAGATGTGTGTCAGAAGTGTCCGAGGGATTCGGTTTCGTCATCCGGAACATGCGTGACTTCCAGAGCGGCCTGGGCCGCATGAGTGCCTTTAGCGTGAAGAGTCCGGGCCTGAGGGGCGCGACTTCGCAAAAGCCACGCCGAGCATACCCGCCTTTGGTACCATCTTGAAGGGGTATGTTCGAATATTAATGCATTGCGACCGTGGACGACATGGTGGTGACGGTCGTATTTTTCATTTAACTAGTTACAATTAAAAATAAAATTTACTACCAAAATGAAAACTTATTTGCAATCTTTTATTTGATTTCGGTGCCCGTGGCAGCGAAAGGCAGGACGGCTTCGTAAAAAAGGATACCGTCCCTGTTTGATACGTCAAAGAGGCTTGTCTTGACCACCAAACTGTGTTAATGACCGCAGAGTTTTCTCGTTTGCAGCGGCAGGCCGTTTAGACTTTTGTGCAATTACAGCCCGTTACCATCCGATTGACGGGAAGTGCCGCTTCTTGTCGAAAATTTTTATTTGACCTACGATGTAAGCGGTATTAAGGTAGTCGCTCAAAAATAGAAACAATACCTGGTGTGAACACAAAAAAAAAGAGGAGGGTTTTTATGAAAACGTTAATCGGTGGGGCGGTTGCGGCGGCACTGGGACTGATCGGCCTGGGGATTTGGTGGAGCGAATTTTTGATGGTCTTGGCCGGCATCATTCCGATTATGCTCCTGCTTGGCGGCGGGCTGGCCATCTATCTTGGCTTTGATGAACTCAAGGATACCTGGAAAAAAGATGACAATTTTACCAGCGAAAGTGCCACCGAAGATGTCGAAAAATACAAAAGTGAGATCGATGATTTGAAAAAAGAGATCGATTCCCTGAAAGATAAGAAAGCAGAATAGCCAAACGCGACACTTCATTTTTAAAAGAACATTGAAATCAAAGCGCTCCGCTCGAAGTGATGCAGATTCAAGCGGGGCGCTTTTTGTTTGATCAAATGGACCGATCCCCCTCAGCTATTTCATCAAGCATGTCGATCGCGGCGCTTATCGGTAGATGACCCCGGCGCCGGCAACTGCGTTCAGAACCCCGCCGACCCATCTTCAATGTCAGTGATCTGTTTAGCCGCACTTACGGCCAGGTGGTCGGCGCGCTCATTTTCCGGCAGGCCGGCATGGCCGGGCACCTTGACGAGTTCCAGATTTTTAAAACGGGTCATAAGGCTTTTGATGCCTGCGATCAGTTCGCGGTTTTTTTGGGCTTTCCAGGATTTGGTGAGAACCCCCACGGCATAACTGCTGTCCGTATAGAGTCTGATGGGTAGATGAGTGGTTTTCAGCGCCGAGAGCCCCGCCCGTATGGCCTCAAGTTCCGCAATGTTATTGGTCGCCTGGCCAATGAATCTGGAAATCTCCTTGCGTTTTTTGCCATAAATGAGCAGCACGCCGATGCCCGATGGTCCAGGATTGCCTGAAGAGGCACCGTCGGTGAATATATGGATCGT
>JARFQH010000252.1 GCA_029287875.1 Desulfobacteraceae bacterium
GGGCTTCCGCCAGCTGCCGGGCGGTCAGTTTTTCAATGGCAGCCGCCATATGGGTGACGGCCTGCTGGAGGTGTTCGACGGCACGCTGATAACTTTTATCGGAGAATGCCAGCCGTTCCGAAAGCCGCCGCAGCGACAACGTCGCACGCTCCATGACCTGCCGTTGAGAATCGGTGATCGTCGCGATATTTTCTGCAAACGTTGCAGGGCTGGTGTCTTTGCGCTGTTTCAACAATTTCCAGGTGGCGGCGATAATATTCTTCTGATTTTCGATCAGCGCGCTGGCGGATCGGCGGCCTCCCCCCGCACCGCCACCGCCGCCTGCCTGCTGCGGTGCCCGGCGAAATGCTTCTTCCGTCGGGACGACTTCCAGAAAATAGATGTCGGAGACAATTTCAGCGACGTCCCCAATTCGATTGTTATCCCGGGCGCTGAGATAATAGAGGAGGAACTCGCCCGGTTCTACTTCAAGATCCTCCAGATACAGGGTGGTCTGGCCGTCAATGCTGACTTGCAAAGGTTCTTTCGGCGTCGCCAGAAAATCAATTTTCCGATTTTCACCGCCATCGACCATATAGTTCAGCGCGAATTCCGTCAGACCGTAATCGTCTTCGGCGGCAGCGGCGATGGAGACTTCCTCTAAGGACATCACCCGTTTGTCTCGGCCGGGTCGAATCAGCGTCACCGTCGGCGGGAGGTCCGGTTGGGACTGCACGAAATACTCGTAAGGATCTTCGTTTTCCAGTTGCTCAGCATCGATTATTTTAATGGTATAGGTCGCATCTTTGGTGACCATGAAAGAACCGCTGGCGCTTGTACCGTTCGCGGCGAGATCCAAGATCGTTCCATCGCCGAAGTGGATTGCGGCTTTTTTGACCGCCTTGTTGACGTCGGCACGCAACCTGATACGTGTGCCCTGGGGGGCGATCACGTCGCCGTTATCCTTGATAGTCTTGTCTTTTAGCCCGGTATACTCGGGGTAGACGTAATCCACTTCAATTTGCTCGATCCGCGGCAGGTCAAAAACCGAGATCCGGTGCCGATCGGAGTGCTTGACCCCGATGTCGACGTAGTAGGACACGTCTTTTTTGACCGTTGCCAAAAAATAAACATAGGTATTATCAGCGCCCTCGCTTGTCATTGGGACCCGGCGCCAGTCGGCCGAATCGGTTTGAAGATAAACATTCACTTGTTTGGGGACGGCATTTTCAACCCGTGCGATGAGCATGACATCGTTTCCACGCTTAATTTTTATGGTCCCCGGTGCCACCGTCAGCCCGACCGGCAGGGTCGCGGTGGCATGCGACTGCACCCAGGGCATGATGACCCGTATGCCGGCCAGCGAAAACTCATTGGAGCTCCGAACGGCAAAAAGCAGCCCACCGATCGCCAGAAGGGCGGCGGCTGCTGCAGGCCAGGCGCTGCGGATGGATGACACCCGGCCTGTGTCAATGCTCCGGAGGTGCACCTGCGTGTCCTTCCACAAACTTTCGATCAGTGCTGAGGAACCGGTCGATGGCCTTTTTTCACCGAGTTCCATCGAGGTGATCAGGCGTTGTTCAAGCGCCGGGATGTGCTCGTCAACATAGTGGGCAATCCGCCGCAAGTCTCCGCCCATCTGTCGGTGGATATAAATGTAGCGCCATACCAGGGCGCCGGCTGCGATCGCCAGGATACCCGTCAACGCAATGCGACCGGTCGGGGGTAACTCAAATATCATCTCAAAGATCCCGAATACTGCAAACAGGGCCGCCATAACCGCAACACCCAAGCTGATCTCCCGCAGGCTCACCATGCGTATTCTGCGTCGCTGAATCCTGCGGATATTTTCCCGTATCCCATTAATTGACGTTGTAGACATTTTTGTTCTAATCCTTAAGTACCGGTTCTCTATGTTCGGTCATAGATAACTGGCGCTGCTTATGACTTGGTGTTGGAAAATTGGAGTACTGAAATATTGAAGTGTTGGGCGTAATTCAGATCGCTCGATTTTCCTCAGAAATGTTTTTTTCATTAATCCATCACTCCAGTAATCTTAAAGTTTTATTTTAACATTTTAAACCTGGTCCTTCGGACCCATATTCTCTACTTATCTGTTCAATCCGTTTGCAACGGTCCATTGGCGGACCGGCTGCGACGTGGTTATCGATACGTTCGATTTGCCAATAAGGTTTCGCCCAGACCCAGCAGAAGGACCATCAGCAAGACCCACCACCACAAACGTTGCGATTTTTCTGAATGAGCGGCAATGGATGACACCCCCGCGGTCTGGGTGCCGGACGTCCGGGGAGCGTCATTGACCAAGGCCGCGCCGATCTGTTTGGGAGGGACAAATGATAGGTCCGATTCCACCGCAGATACATTGACGGCCAGAATGTCTTGTCCTTGAAGGCCGCGCACATCGTAAAACCCGGGACGATCCGTTGATCGGTAAAAGACCTCTTTTGCGGTGACCGAGGTCAGGATCGCCTCGGCGCCGTTCGGACTGATGACCCGCACGGCGCTGTTTGTCGGCAAAACCAGGCGAACCGGCTCACCAACCGTGTAGGCTGGTTTCTTCTCCGCGTATAACGCAAGATAGCGAAGTGTTTCGTGCACAAGGGGGACGTATAATCCCTGGCGGGGAAGATTGTTCCACTGGGTATCCAAAGAGGACGTAAAAAGCAGTACGCGGCCTCTGCCGACCCTTTTTTCGAGGAGGGCGGCCTGGCCGTTGTCAAAGCGCAGGATAACCTCGCTGCCTGGCGTTGGCTCGGTGGACCAGTGTCCGTGAAATCGAGCGGCACCGAGGTCGCCGCTTTCGCTGAGACCCAGTGACTTGATGATGGGATGCCGCTGGTTTATTCCCGCAATCGACAGAGAATCGCCACTGCCGGCGATATGTTTTTGATCCAGAGCAGCGGGGGTCAGCTCTTGAAAGAGTCGGTTAAAGGTTCGGGCAGCCACGCGATCCGCCGGTGCGATCAACAGACTTCCCCCCTGCGCCAGATATGCTGCGAGGCTCTCCACGCGTGCCGGATCCAGCTTCCCGACGTTAAGAAGCGCGATGACATGATAACGCTGCAACATCTCATTGGTGATTTCTAAAGGTCGAACCCGATCGAGGCGAAAGGGTGACCCGCTCCCTTTTCCCAGGGCGGATTCAAACCAGCGGTTCTCATCTGCATGGGCTTTGGCCGCTGAGGCATCTACGATGCTTAACACCGCCAAAGGCCGCAGGACATCGACCGTAAAGTAAAAGGTGTTGTCGGGGGCAAAGAACTCGTCTTCGACCGTCACCGCACCGAGATGAATCCCCCGCTCTCTGAATTGGGTACGAAATGTGACAACGGCCTCGGACCTGTCGGTCAAATCGATTTTTTTGGTTTCGACAGTCTTCTCGTCGATTTTAAGCGTTACCCGGGTTTCGGTCAGGGAACGGGATCCCAGGTTTCGCACGCGAGCGAGAATAAACTGCTCCGCCTGCTCCCTGATAAGCCGGGCCGAAGATTTTACCTCCGTCACTGCCAGGTTTGCAGTTTCCGAATCACCGATCTTGATGCCTTCGAAGGCGATCCCGGAACTCAAACGCCAGCGGGTATCGATGTCGCCGACCGCCCGGCGCTGGAAATCGGACACCAGATATACGGTCTTGTCCGGATGGCGGGCCGAACGCAGGGTCTGATCGGCCAGGCGCAATGCCGGAAGGTAGCCGGTGGATTTGAAACCCGGTGAATCAAGATTTTGCACGATGGTCGCCAGCTGGATGAGATCCGTGGTCAGTTCCGTTACGTTTTCGGTGCCATCTGAAAATGTGACGAGGGCCGCTTCATCCCCTGAATGAAACGATTCCAGGAGCGCGAGTACCGCACTTTTAGCCTTATCGAAGGCGTCGCCATATTGCATGCTCATGGAAGTGTCCAGCAATATCACCACCGAGCGGGGGGACCATCCGGCGTGTTCGGAAATCGCTTGCGAGAAAAACGGACGTGCAAAGGCAAGGGCCAGCAACGCAATGATGGCAGCTCGCATCAACAGCAGCAACCATTGTCGGATCTTTTGAAAAAAGATCATCTTCTTCGGCCTTTGTTTCAAGAACCGAATGGTGCTGAAGACCACCTTCTCGGCCTTTTGTCGCCGACTCAGATGGATGGCCAGGGGAATGGCCACCCCCAAAAGCCCCAGAAGAAACCAGGGGGAGAGAAATGACATGCTTTAATCCTTAATTTACCTAATCAACCCTTCAACCAGTAAACTATTCAACGAAGTCTGAACTCCGAAACTCTTTCCGAATTATATAACCTTCGATCCTTGAAGCTGGAATCGACCACTCTCGGTTCAAACCTAGTAATGCTTCGCCCGCTTCGACAGATAGGAGGACAGGGCAATATCCAAGGGCTCGGCGGTATTCAACAGGCAGTAGTCGATACCGCCACCCCGGCATTTTTTTCGGTAAAATCCGCAAAATTTCTCCAGTTCTCCAAGATAGACTTCTCTCATGGCTTGAGGTACCACGGCCACCGTCTCATGGCTTTCCGAGTCTTCAAATTCAGAGATTCGCTCGAATGGAAAGGTCAGTTCGGCGTTGTCCATAATGTGAAACACAATGACATCGTTACCTTTGAAACGTAAATGCTGTAATCCCTGGAAGATGGCGGCTTCATCGTCGAGGAGATCACTGATGACAATGGCCAAACTTTTGCGGCTCAAACCCAAGGCCAGGTCGGAAATCGGCCGGGCGAGATCGGTTCCTTTACCCGGATTTACGTGTGCCAGTGTCCGTAAAATCTGTATCAGGTGCCCCCGCCGATACCTGGTGGGCAAATATTCCCGGATCTTGTCGTCAAAAGTGGTCAGACCGACGGCATCCTTTTGGTTGAACATAAAATATGAAAGTGCGGAGGCCAGTGTCCGTCCATACTCCAGTTTTGTCAGGTTGTCTGACCCATATCCCATGGACGCA
>JARFQH010000260.1 GCA_029287875.1 Desulfobacteraceae bacterium
TCGATCGAGGAGACGGCCTTTCAGACCAACTTGGAAGCCGCTGAAGAAATTACCCGTCAATTGAGATTGCGGGACCTCGGCGGTCTGATCGTCATCGATTTCATCGATATGAAGGAAATAAGGCGCCGGGCTGAAATCGAACGCGCCATGAAAACATTCATCAAGTTGGACAAGGCCCGCATCAAGGTCGGCCGCATCAGTGGATTCGGCCTGATGCAGATGTCGCGGCAACGCATCCGTCCCTCAATTGAATTCAGCAGCTACGTTCCATGCCCGAACTGCCAAGGCAAGGGGGTCACACCCTCCACTGAGACCCTGGTGCTGAGTTTCCTGCGCAAACTGCGCTTGGAAACTTTGAAGGGGGATGTAACCAGCGTCAAAGGCGTGGTGCCGCCAGAGGTTGCGAAGTACCTGCTGAACAGAAAGAAAAAAGAAATCTTAGACCTCGAGATGCGACGCAACCTCAATATTGTCATCGAGGGAGACAGCACCATGGCGCCCGGCGACTGCGCCATTCTCTGCAGCTGAGACGACTCCGGCGTCTTGCACACAACATGCCGTAAAAAGGCCCTCGAATGACCCTGAACGCCGTATGCCGTCTCAATACCCGGCCAAACTGCCGTCGCGGTTGACACCCCGGCCCGGTTACTGTATCAGAAAGGCGCCTCATAGACCGCTAAGGGCTCACCACAAATAATTAAATGAAGCCGCGTTCACAGTGAACGCGGCTCAACCGTACACGGGTCTGCCGATAGTAAGCGCCGGCAGGAAACCGGTTAATTTGCGTGCCAACGCAGCAAGGAGGTCCGATCTTGTTTGGAATCGCTTATGCAATGGGTCAAGGCGGCGGAGCCGCCGGTAACGGAGCAGCAGGATTCACCGGCTTTATACCGTTGATCCTGATGTTCGTCATCTTCTATTTTCTGCTGATTCGCCCCCAACAGAAAAAAACGAAAGAACACAGAGAGATGATCGCCTCTCTGAAGAAGGGCGACCGTATCATTACCAGTGGCGGCATTTACGGCCGTATTACGGGGTTGGACGATTCAACGCTGACAGTCGAAATTGCGGACAAGGTCCGCGTCAAGGTTGCCCGTGGAAATGTTGGCGGCAAGGTTCAAGCTGCATCGCAGGAACCGGCTGAGAAAAAGACCTGATCCCGGCTGCCGGTCGATCCGAAACAGCGTCTCTCTGCGAATTCTCGGCCAACACCGCTCGGTTTCCGATTCGGAAATGTGCAATTTTACGCGACGCCGAGGAAAACAAGAAGTGACGTGGGGACGCATACGGACAAGCCGCACCGGCAATATCGCAGACCTGCCACACCTTCGGTCACGCTGTGGGCGTGATTGACGCCGGGATTGGAGAAAAGGGTCTTGATCGGGACCACTCGGACCAAATGCTGCCTTGCTTCGGTTTGTTAGAAGACTGGATCGATCTGCGCCCGGTTGAGAATGCTCAGGCATGCGCCTTTGAGAAGATTTTTTGCGCCGGGAAGGGTCGCCTGCACGATGAGTTGTTTTCTGCCGGCGGATCGATAAAGTAGCACTCGGTTTCAGGCCGTCAGCGGTTTTTTGTGCATCCCAAGGGAAAGGAACGGATTGTTGAAGAATTTTTCCTGGAAGTGGATATTGGTTCTGGCAGTCATCTTGATTGCGGTCGTTTACCTTCTGCCGTCGATAGCACCCGGCATGTGGCCGCACAAGAAAATAAACCTCGGCCTGGACCTTCAGGGGGGCATGCATCTGGCGCTCGAGGTCGAAACGGAAAAAGCCGTCGAAAACAACATCGAACGGATCGGTCAGGAGCTGCGGACCTTCATGAAAACAGAGCGTATCCGTCAAATCGGCCTCAGCATTCCGGGTGGCACTAAAATCGAGGTCAAGCTGCCGGACAAGGAAAACCTCGACAAGTTCGATGCTCTCTTAAACAAAGAGTATCGTGGGCTCGAAACGACCCGTCAAAGCGAGGGCGAGGCCACCACGATCACTCTCCGCCTGCCACAATCCGAGATCGATCACATCAAAGACCTTGCCGTCCGGCAGGCCCTCGAAACCATCCGCAACCGTATCGATCAGTTCGGTGTTAGCGAACCGGACATCCGGCGCCAGGGGGAAAACCGTATTCTCGTTCAGTTGCCCGGGGTCAAAGAAACCGAACGGGCCAAAGACTTGATCGGTAAAACCGCCCTGCTGGAATTCAAGCTCGTGGATGAAGAAAATGATGTCAATGCCGCGCTCAAGGGCAGCGTGCCCCGAGACGACGAGATTCTGCACCAGTATGAACTGGATCCTAAAAACGGTCAAAGAATCAACCAGGTGCCGTTCCTGCTGAAAAAAAGGACTTTGCTTACCGGTGCCCAATTGACCGATGCCCGCGTTCAGATCGACAGCCAGTACAATGAGCCTTATGTGTCGATATCATTTGATAAAAAAGGAGCCCGGATCTTTGAGAAGGTCACCGAAGAAAACGTAAAGAAACGCCTGGCCATTGTACTCGACAACCGGGTTTACTCGGCCCCTGTAATACAGGAAAAAATACCCGGCGGCCAAGCCCGCATCACCGGGCGTTTCAGCGCCGAGGAGGCCAATGACCTGGCCATCGCCCTGCGTGCCGGCGCCCTGCCGGCCCCGGTTAAAATTCTGGAGGAAAGGACCGTCGGGCCCTCTCTCGGTTCGGATTCGATTCGCCAAGGTCTGATATCGATGTGTATCGGCGGCATTCTCGTGGTGCTCTTCATGGCCGTCTATTACAAAGCCGCCGGCGTGATCGCCGATATTGCCCTGCTGCTTAACATTCTGCTGATCGGCGGCGGTTTGGCCGCTTTCCAGGCGACCCTCACGCTGCCAGGCATCGCCGGCATAATCCTGACCATCGGTATGGCGGTGGATGCCAACGTGCTGATATTCGAGCGTATCCGCGAAGAACTCAACCTCGGGAAAACGCTGCGGGCTGCGGTGGATGCCGGTTACGACCGGGCTACCCTGACCATTCTGGATGCCAACGTCACCACACTGATCGCCGCCGTGGTCCTTTTTCAGTTCGGAACCGGCCCGGTGAAGGGATTTGCCGTGACCTTGAGTCTGGGGGTGATCGCCAGTCTGTTTACGGCACTCATTTTGACCCGGCAGATTTTCGACTTCCTGTTGATTGGACGGAGCCTGAAGCACTTGAGCATCTGATTCCACCGCGGCGAAGCGCCGGATGACCCGAAGCCGCAACCATCAAACGGAACTCGTGCTCATTTTTCACTCTTAGAGAGGGATCCTTAATGC
>JARFQH010000278.1 GCA_029287875.1 Desulfobacteraceae bacterium
GTAGCCGCCGATGATCAGGTAGTGAACCGGCCACCCCTTAAGAATGCGGATCAGTCCGACGACGATGGCGACCCCCACGGAAACGGCGACGGTCAGGCGCAGACCGAGGGCGTAATCTGCCATAGTGGCCTCGTCGGCGGCGATGACGCCGCCTCCGGCCGCCACTTCGGCGGCCTCTTCGGTGATGGCGATGAGCGCCGGTTCGGCGACGGTGGTGGAAAAGCCCAGCCCGAAGCCGAACAGCAGCAGCCAGAACAGGCTCCCCTTGAGGGCGAAGGCCTCGGCCATGGTCTCACCGATAGGAAAGAGGCCGATCTCCAGTCCCAACACAAACAGCGCCAAGCCCAGGACGACCATGAAAAGGCCGACGACCACGTTGAATACCTGGGGAAAGGGCCGGCGCAGCACAAGGAGCTGGAAGATCACGATGACCAGCACGATGGGCACCAGATCGCGACACGCCCCCAGCACATGCAGGGCGAAGTTTTTTATGAGATCGATGGTCCGTTTAGGGAGAACGGTTTTCGGATTTTCCGTCTGACGAGTCATTCAGTCACCTTTCACCGCCGGCAGCAAACATCACTTGTGGAGAACTCACATACCGCGCAGGCGGGAGATCCGTCCTCGGGCAGTGAGCGACGGTCGTCCACCAGAAAAGGGTCCAGGAGGCGCCGGGCTTGCGACAGTTTTTCAAGGTCGACACCCACAACCACCCCCTTGCTCTCGAGCGCTTCGACCAATGCCTCGGTGGCCACATTGCCCGTCGCCCCCGGTGCGTAAGGGCAGCCCCCGAGACCCCCCACACTGGCATCGAAGATCCGAATGCCGTAAGACCACGAAGTCAGCACGTTCTCCACGCCTCTGCCGTATGTGTCGTGAAAATGCATGGCCATCCGATCGGATGGAATCATCGGCAAAAGGCGATCGAGGAGCCTTCTGACCTCATCCGGCGATGCTTTTCCGATCGTGTCGGAAATCGACACTTCATCGATACCGATATCGACGAGCCTTTCGACCACGCCGATAACGGTCTCCGGCGGGATCTTGCCTTCGAAGGCGCACCAGAATGCGGTCGAGACATATCCCCTTACCGCGAGTCCCGCGTCTTGCGCGCCCCTTACCACCGGCAGGAAGCGCCTAATGGATCCTTCGGTCGACGTGTTGATGTTCTTACGATTGAATGTTTCGCTCGCTGCCGTAAAAACGGAAACCTTATCAACCCGGGATGCCACGGCACGGTCGAGCCCCCTTTCGTTCGGTACGAGCGCCGCATAGACCACGCCATCCTTGCGGGAAATTTTGCGGAAAACTTCCTCCGCATCGGCGAGTTGGGGCACCCAGTGAGGGGAAACAAAACCGCTGACTTCAATCTCGCTGACTCCCGACGCGGAGAGGGCATCCACGAAAGCGATTTTTGCATCCAGTGGAACGTAAGCGGTCTCGTTTTGCAGCCCGTCCCTGGGACCGACTTCCACAATTTTCACCATCTTTGTTTCTTCCCGTTGATGAATGGGCTGAATTAGAAAAGGGATTGTCGCGGGGGACCGTCCCGTCTGCGTTCAGCCTCAAAATCTTGCCTAAATGGCTGCGGCGGTTTTGAGCCTGGTTGCGAATCCAAGCACCAGCCAGTCTGACCGGCGGATTGCCGCCGGCGCCGATAGAAACCAGCAGAGTTCCGTCCGGCATCCAGATCAGGTGAGAGCCGAAGTGCTGAGAACCGGGTTTGGCGCCTGTCACTTCGAAAATAACCTATTTCAAATTTTTAGTGATTGTCAAATGACAATGGATAATCTGGGGGAGTATATGCGGATTCAAACCGCTTTGAAGAACCGAGGAAGATAAGACAAATTTTTCCCGGGCGGTTCACAAGTCGATAAGGCTCGTATCCAGCCAGCCATAGGCTTCCACGTCCATGACTTCTCCTGCAAACGGTAGGCGTTCGGTTTTGAGATAGGTGCCGTTGATTTTTTGATAAAACCGCCGGTAGGGGTTGAGTTTGAGGACCCGAACCAGCATTGAATAGATGCCGTTTCGGTTTAACCGCGTCGCCAAGGCCGCAACGAGCTTTCCACCGGTGCCCCGCCGCTGAAAATGTTTCAGCACATACAGGGTGTAGATTTCACCCCTGTAGATATCGTCTTTATTTCTTTCATCACCGCCGGTTATAAAGCCGACAACCCTGCCGGCATCTTCAGCCACAAAACTGATGGTCTGCCTGCTGCTGAGTTCATTGAGAAAGGCCTTTTCCTGCCGGGATTCCGACATGCCGAATAAGTAACCAAATGGTATCACGCTCAGGTAAGTATCCCGCCAGGTCTTCACGTAGATGCGAGACATGGTATGTGCATCGGTTCCTTGAGACGGTCGAATCACAATGGCGTTTACCCTCAATTGATTGCGATCTAAACTGTGCGATTGAAATGTTTAAACAATGAGATCTGTTCTTATTGACAAGTGATCGCTTGGCTATCTTTTGTGTTCATAACGCCTATATTTACCTGACGATGGCAAATCCGAGGCGGAATGCCCGGGTCCGCTGGCTGTAGTCGAGCAGACTTTCCGCGAGTGCGTTGACATATTGGGCCTGAATGTAAAGATCGAAGTTGCTGGAGAATAGACGATCCAGCGGATAGGTAAGGTCCAGCTGCAGCGATCCGCCTTCTTTGGCCCAGCCGAGGTGGGAATTCAACACGAAACTGTCGGCTTTGCCGAACTTCAGTTCGAAATCGAAGTAGCCCCTGTAGTCACTTAAATCCGGATTCGTATCGTCGCTGTTGGCCACGTAAGCCCAGACCTTGGGAGCGGCATACAAGCCGAATTTACTCTTCGGGTCGTAAAATATGAGCATCGGTTTGAGGTACAGGAAATTCGTGCTTCTTGACAGGTCTCCGCCCCGGCCGTTGGATTCGTGTTGGAAACCGCCTTGCAGAAAGAATCCCCTGTTGCCGGGGATGGGAGTTTTTATATTCGGCGAAACCAGGAAGAATTCCGGTTTGTAGCTGGTGTCCTCAAACGGCTGAGAATCCGATTTCAAATCCCAGTAAGAGGTCTGGGTGTAGGCGAAGTGCAAACCGGAGATCCAGGGCAGTCTTTCGGCCAGGGTACTTTCCGGATTGAAAAATCGATACTTGAAACTGACCTGAAACTTGCTGTTTTCCGGATTGGCGCCCACCAGAAAGTACATGGGGTTGTAGGCCCCTAAATTGACGAGGTAGGGTTGGTACAGCATCTGGATATCGTCCAGCGTGGGTAATTTCTCCGATTCTTTTTCAGAGGTCTTGGCAGTTTCCTTTGACGCCGGGGGAGGTGGGGCGTCGCTCAGGGCCACAAGCACGGAAGCGCTCTCGAAAGCCGGTATTTCTAGACGGACCGGACCATCAAAACCATCCGGAACGAGGAAAACATAACGGACTTTCAAAAAACCCATCGGCACGATTGTCGCAGATGATCCCGGTAGGGACGTTTCGGGATATGCGGCGACTTTCGAAGTTTTGGTTTCGGATTTGATGAGGCAGGTCAAGCGATCTGGAAGATCAACGACGACGTTGACTTTGCCCGTGTTGTGAATGTAGATGCCGATCGTTGTCTTTTGCCCGGTTTGCAGCGGTTCTGCCAT
The DNA here is from genome assembly GCA_029287875.1 of Desulfobacteraceae bacterium. Lineage (GTDB taxonomy): Bacteria > Desulfobacterota > Desulfobacteria > Desulfobacterales > SG8-13 > JARFQH01. The sequence goes on from JARFQH010000278.1 coordinate 3,617, forward strand.
CGGAGCAATGAGCGTTTCGACCCCGACGGCCGCCGCCGGCATGGCCGAGAGCAGGATCAACAATGCGGTAATCGTTTTCATCGTTTTGTCCTTTCCCGATTTCACCGATCACGATAAGGGTGAAGGCCGACGACGGCAGGTCCAATTACACCGAAAATTTCTCGAAGCCTGCGATGTCATCGCTTACTTGCCGACCCGGCGGCAAAATATTTTACTGTTTCAGCACATTTTTTATTAGAATTCTATAGCATATTTCGGAGCCTATCGATAATAGAGGGAAAACATGAACCGTTCTCATTACAGCTTCTGGATGGATTTTCTTGGAAGGATAGG
>JARFQH010000048.1 GCA_029287875.1 Desulfobacteraceae bacterium
GTTTTTTTTGTGTTGCTCATCTGGATTTCCACCGATAGGTATTCAGTCAGTTTCAATTGCACAACAGCGGGTCGACGTTCACCAGCGATTTGGCGTTATCGGTGCGGGACATCTCACAGGGGTAGGAGGTGCAATGAAAAGAAAGTGTTCGGGATTCACTGTCATTGAACTGATGACCGTTCTTGCCATCGTTGCCGTCCTGGCGACGCTCAGCGTTTCCAATTTCATATCCCTCCGGCCGCGCTACGAGCTCGTGGAAGCGGTGACCGACATCCTCTCGATGCTCCAAAACGCGAGGCTCCGCGCCGTAAAGGAAAACCGCCGGGTGGTCGTTCTTTTTGACCCGGACGGCAACGGCCGACTCGAAGGCGACTACATTGCTTTCGTCGACAACGGCAACGGCGGTGCCGGTGAGTGGACACGGCAGACCGAAGCCGGCGAACCTCTGGTGGCCTGCGGAAAGGTGCCGGAGGGAGTCCGACTCAGTCGCACGAGTTTTGCCCACGATCACCTGCGGTTTGACAGTCGCGGCCACCTGATGGACATCAATCGCAGTATCTATCTCAAAAACGCGAAGGGACTGACCAGAAAAATAACTGTCTATGCGTCAGGCAACTGTCGGGTGAACTGATGGAGCGAAAACGTCAACCGAAAAGAGCTGGTGAGAAGCAACCAGCGTGTATCTTTAGCGGCGGTTTTACTTTGATCGAGTTGATGATCGCCATGGCAATTGCCGGCCTGGTCCTGACTGTCGTCTACGCGACTTTCGGCTCGCAACTCAGAACCCATGTCGGTCAACAAATGACCGTTGAAATCCAGCAAAGTATCCGGGCTGCATTCACCTTGATGCAGCACGACATCCGCATGGCCGGCTACGATGCCACATGGCGGGACGAAAACAATGACGGGTCGCACGATTTCAGGGATTCTGATCTGATCGACAACGATTGTGACGGTCGCGCCGATGCGGCGGATCCCGGACGGGACGAGGCCGGTGACCTGGCACGTTTTACCGCCGCCGGGGCGCATTACCTTCAGTTCCGTCTGGACCGCGCGAGAAACAGTGATTTCTGTGATTCCGAAGACCGCATCGGGTTCGGTTTTTCAACGACAAGGGATCGCAATCGGGACGGTGTCGCCGATGCGGGAGCTGCTCCATTGGGACGCAGCGTCGGTGCCGGCGGACTGCAGCCGCTGGCCGAAAACTTTCAGGCGGTGGCCTTCGGATATGCCTTTGATGACGACCACGGGGCTGCGCTGCCCGATGGAGAGATCGACACAAACGGCCGCAACATCATTTGGGCCTACGATAGCAATGCGGACGGGCTGTTGGACACCCTGCTGGACAGCAACGCCGACGGATTAGTCGACAGCGCAGACGATCTCGACGGCAACGGGCGGATCGACGACGCGGCCTTGACACCGGCGGTGCCGATCAGCCGAATTCGGGCGGTTCAAATTTGGCTCCTGGCCCGCACGCGTTCCCCCGTTCGGGATCACCTCGACACGGATACTTACGTAGCGGGAGACAAAGTTCTCTCTTTCGCTGACCACTATAAGCGGGAACTGCTGACAACCGTCGTAAATTGTCGCAACCTCGGGCTGCGCTGAAAAAGTGACACCGGTGTTTCCGAGATGAAAAAGGAGAGGCTCATGAAGCGAGATCTCTTGGAAGGGACAGCGACCGATCGATCGACAAGTCGAAATGGGTTTGCATTGATCGAGGTGCTGATGGCCATGGTCATTTTTACAGTGGGCATCCTGGCTCTGGCAGGCTTGCAGATCACCACGATCAACGGCAATGCTGCGGCGCGGATGCAGACCGAAGCCACCGCAATCGGCGCGAGGATCGTCGAACGGCTGCGGTCACTGCCTTTCGATCACGAGGACCTGCTGCCGACAGTCCACCCGCATTCGCTGCTGGCCAGCGGCAGCCGCCCTTATGTTGTGAATTGGACGGTGAGAGCCGACATTCCCGTGAACGGCACCAAGACAGTGCGGGTAGTGGTGATACCACTCAACAAGATCAACGGCCGGACCGCAACGATCGACACCATCATCGCCGAATAGAGGAGACCAGTCATGAAGAAGGTGATCCGAGCGATCCACGGAGAACAGGGATCTGCATTGATAGTGACGATCATGGTTTTGGCCCTAATCTCGATCGTGGCCTTCTCGTCCGTTCGCAGCAGCACGACCGAGGTGCAAATTGCCGGCAACGAACTACAACATCAGAAGTATTTTTATACGGCCGAGGCCGGTATCGATCATGCGGTCAAGCTGCTCGAAGAACATTTTCGAGCAGCCAACGCCACTGCGTTGCGTTTGGGCGCTAAGGCCAATTGGAATTTTGCATTTTCAGGAAATGATCAAAAGCAGAATACATCCGACGATGCGGTTGACAGGGACGGAGACGACCTGGGCAGCTATGCGGAGGCTGCGGTATGGATCGATAATGCCCTGATTGACGGAATTAGCTACCGCATCACGCTGTGGAACAACGACGATTCTGCGTTGGGAGGGGCCTTCAATGACGACCGAGACGGCATGGTTTGGATTCGGTCGGATGCAACCGGCCCGAAAGGCGGCGGGGCGAGCATCCAGATGCTGCTGCAAGGAAAGAGTGACGGGCAGGTATTTAGCGACTACACGGCCCAAGCCGGTGCGGGCGCCGGGAAGAATTACACCAGCAACGATTTGAACCCGATCGTCGATTTCAGCCGCCAGCTTTAGAAGTGATTTATAAAGGGAGAAAATTACGATGATGCTCAAACGAATTAGGCGGACACATGGCACGATGGTATTCTTCGCCCTCTTGTTGCCACTTCTCTTGTCGCTTTGCGTTCCCTCGGCAGCTACCGGGGACACAAACGGACCGTCAGAAGACATCGAGTCGGATGGAAAAAGCCCTGCAGACGAGTTCGTCTTGAGTGTTGACGGCTGCGCCGCACCGGTTGCCGCCAATTTCAGCGGTGGGTTCGATCCGCAGGATTTCGAGATGGTAAATGTGACCATCGACCCGGCCAGCGGTCACATGGTTCTTCAAAACGGCACCCGGGTAGCCAGTTCCGAGAAGTTTGCTATCCCCATTACACAGGATGTGTATACCATGTTTATCTCCGAAGGTTCGACTGCCGTTTCGGACCTGGGCTGGGTCCTTTACGGCGATGCCGTTGATGAAAGCGGCGGTTTTGTGGGTTGGGACAATATACCGCTTGACAAGAAGCATGTCATCTTTCACGGCATAGTGGATGATACCGAAAGCCTTGGCGGCGGAGACGGCATCTTTGACGAAGATTACGGCAACGGCCAATTCCCGACGGGCAGCGAAGCGGCCTTGGCCGCTTATGACGACAGTAGCGGGAGCCTGTTTGCCGTCGATCGGGACGGGCAGGTCACTCCGCGGGATATGAAAAAACATCTGGGCCGGTTTGCGGCCGGCAGCGAGATCGTTTTCTTTCTATCGGTGGTCAGGAATTGGGACATTGCAGAGGCGAGCCAGGTCTTTTTCAACAAACCGTGGGGTCCCGACCATTATAATGCCTGCATTCCCGACAGCGGTAGCTCCTTATGGATAGACGAGGG
>JARFQH010000348.1 GCA_029287875.1 Desulfobacteraceae bacterium
TGAGATCGGCAAGGCCGTTACGGTGCGGGATGGATCCGATGCGACCATCTTCGCCATCCGCGACCTGACCGCCCATGCCCTTGTGGCTGCAGAAATGTTGGCAGGCCGAGGGGTCGATGTGCGGGTGATCGACTGCCACACTCTCAAACCGCTGGATGTCAAGTCGGTGCTGCAGGCGGCCGAAGAAACAGGCGCCGTCGTGACCGCCGAGAACAACACTTTTTTCGGCGGGCTGGGCAGCGCCGTGGCCGAAGTGCTGGTGGAGAACCACCCCGTGCCGATGAAGCGGATCGGCGTGAGGGATATCTTCGCCGAATCAGGCCCGTATCTGGATCTGCTCGACAAATACGGCCTGTCGGCCAGGCATATCGTGACGGCCGTGGAAGACGTTTTGGAACGCAAGTAGAGTTTCAGCACAAGATCCGGCGAATTGGAGCAATCACCTGAAAAAGAAACGCGGGGTGACGTAAATGGAGCCAGAAAAATGGCGGGTGGTCAATCCTGAGGGCCGCCAGCGGGTCGTCGTGACCAAGGAACTTCCCGGGCAGCGTTGGCTGGATATTTTATCCCGGGCGGACTGCCGGGTCGAGATCTGCACGTCGGACGAGGTTCTGTCGACCGCAGACATCAAAGCCGCTTTCGGAACTCGGTGCGATGGCGCCATCGGGCAACTCACGGAACAGTGGGGGGATGAGCTTTTCGCGGCGCTCAAGGCCGTCGGGGGACGTGCCTACAGCAATTACGCCGTGGGCTTCAACAACGTGGACGTGGCGGCTGCCAGCCGCCACGGTATTCCCGTGGGAAATACCCCCGGCGTTTTGACAGAAGCAACCGCGGAGATGGCGGTGGCTCTGACCTTTACTACCGCCAGGCGGGTCGGAGAATCCGAACGTTTCCTACGGGCCGGCAAATACCGGGGTTGGCTGCCGACCCTTTTTCTTGGCGATTTGCTGTGGCGCAAGACCGTCGGCTTGATCGGTGCGGGCCGCATCGGATCGGCCTTTGCCCGCATGATGATCGAGGGGCACAAGATGAATCTGGTCTACTTCGATCTTCACCCCAATAGAGAGCTGGAAAGATTTATCAAAGAATACGGTTCTTTTCTCAAGTCACGTGGGGAGCCGCCGGTGACCTGCCACCGTACGGAGACCATCGAGGAGGTGCTGCGCACGGCCGACTGCATCAGCCTACACACGGTGCTGAATGAATCCACCCATCACCTCATCAACGCCGAGCGCCTGGCGATGATGAAGGCAACCGCTTTACTGATAAACACCAGTCGGGGACCGGTAATCGATGAGGGCGCCCTGGTCGCCCACTGCCGGAAGCATCCGGAATTCCGGGCCGGCTTGGACGTCTTCGAAGACGAACCCGCCCTCAGCCCGGGCTTGGCGGAGCTGGAAAATGTCGTCATCGTGCCTCACATCGCCTCGGCCACCCGCTGGACACGGGAAGGGATGGCGACCCTTGCAGCCGCCAATGTCGCCGGCATTCTCCTGGGTTACCCGGTTTGGGAAAAAACCGATATATCGACTTTTTTAGAAGGCGCACCGCCCCGGGCCATTCCCAGCCTGCTCAATGCCGAGAAAGTGGGAATAACCGCTTACACGGAATGACCAGCTGAACCGAACCGCCGGGAATAACCCCCAGAAATAGGTTAACGGTCCTATTTAAATGAATGTTTTTCCTCATTGACATTTCTATTGAATTCTACATTAAATTGACGCAATAACTGTATCAGTTTTAACCCGCTCAAAGGCAAAGGAGGCAAATGTCACGGTTAAATGAACTGATTCAAATCTTATCGAAACCGGCGGTTAACGAGCGTTACGCGCATGCCAAGGCGACTAAAACATGCAAAATCTGCGAGGGGCCGGCAACCCGGTTCCGTGATACCCTATCGAGCTATGAGTATGCAATTTCAGCCATCTGCCAAAATTGCCAGGATATCTATTTTTACAATTGTTCACCATCAGAGGAGGCATTCAGCAGCCCTTAGAGACGCTGCTTTCATGTTATCGGTGTTTGATTTGATTTCAGAGATAAAAAGTGCAGGTATTATTGGCTTTAAGATAATGGATTTGGCAAGGCCAGAGGGAGAAGGCTGTATTGTAATACGCCGACGACCGATAACGCAGTCCAAAACCCTTATCTTTAAGCCTATATTGAACCTTTACCCGAGGAATAGTAATGCAGGATCTGATACTTCGTATCTCCAAGGCGCTGGTAGACTACCCGGAACAAGTCTCGGTTAAAGCAATCGATGGGGACAACACCTGTGTGTTGGAGCTCAAGGTTGCCAAGGTTGATATTGGTAAGGTCATCGGAAAACAGGGAAGGACCGCTCATTCGATCCGAACAATACTGAATGCCGCCGCGGCTAAAACGAAAAAACGCGTTGTCTTGGAAATCGTCGAATAGGTCATTCCGAAATCACGCATTGACTTGCCGCAAGAATGATAAACAATTCTTCATTTAACAACCATCACAAATATCCCAACACTTTCCTACCTTT
>JARFQH010000366.1 GCA_029287875.1 Desulfobacteraceae bacterium
CGAGTACTACGTCATTCAAAAGGGGGATTCCCTTTCGGCCATTGCCAAACGCTACTACGGAAACGCCAAGGACTACCCGCGTATTTTCGACGCCAACCGGGAGGTCATCAAGAACCCCGACCTGATTTATCCGGGTCAGAAAATTCGCATCCCGTTGGATTAATCGGTGTATGCCGGAGTGGAGACACGCCGCTCCGACATATGTGCTGAAAACAGTGTGTAGAGGCCGTCCATAAATGGACCTTTTCCGCAATACCGCCGATTTTTTTGAACTTGCGGGAAAAGCCACATTTAATAATATCGGACGCAAACCAACGGTTATTCATAGCTGTAGCAGTTGACAATTAAAAGGAGGCGAAGATGAGCACAACCAGCATAGTCAGCACCCCATTGAAATATTTGGACAAGGCCGTCAACGGCCTGCGCGACCTGGGCCTGATGCCCGCAAAGCCCAACGAGGCGCCGATAATGGCCCTGATCGAACAGGTCAGTGACCTCGACGAGGAAAAATCCGTGGCCATCGCCCGTACATTGAGCCACACCACCGTGTTCAACGAAGTCGTGCGGGAGCAGATCACCCAGATGAAGGTCGGCGATCGCTACGAAAAAATCACCGATGCCTTCAACAGCATCCGCGACGATGCCAAGTCAATGGTGGACCAGCTCGACGACGGCAAGATTTCGACCATGGAAAGGCTGCAGAACCTCTGGATGCGGTTCACCCGTGGCGACATCCCCGATCGTTTCAGAAAGATAAAGGATACCTATCTCGATGTGACCGGCGACACCAATGATCAGATCGAGCGCGAGACCAAGATCCTCGAATCTTACAAGGACTTTCGCGTGGCCCTCAAAGAGGCCCAGGTGATGGCCTTCCAGCTGTTAAAAAAGGCCGAGGCCGAAGTCGAGGCGGACAAGGGCCGCCTCGAGTCTGCGTCCAAAGCCGTGGAAAGTTACACCGGTGGAGACCGTGAAGCGATCGCGCGGCTGGAATTGGATCGGGACCAACGCCTGCGCGAGCTTCAGGACGAAGACAAGCGCTATCAGATCGTCAAGGATCTGGCCGAGAATCTGTCGATCAGCTACAACACCACCGAGGTCGTGATGGCGCGCCTTGCGCAGTCGAGCGAGATAAAGGAAAGGGTTTACTCGCAGGCGGTGTCCTTCTTCGGCACCAACGAAACCGTGTTTACGGCTTTGAACGCCTCTTTCACCAGTCTGCAGGGACTGCACGAGAGCACCCGCACGCTGGATGCCATGAAGGAAGGGGTCAACCAGAGCCTGGAGACCATTGCCGAGGTAGGCGACAAGGTCCAGGAAGACGCCCTGCGGGCGGGTTACGGCCCGACGATCAAGGCCGAATCGGTCAAAAAACTGGTCGATTCGGTGGTCAATTTCCAGGAGAAATCCAAGGCCCTTATTGCCGAAATGCGGGAGCTGGCCACGCGCAACGAGCAAGAGATCAGCGCGGCAGTTGAAAACAGCAAGAAACGCATGGCCGAACTGGCCAACGCAGGAGCAGCGATAGCAAATGGCTGAAGAACTGGCATCCAAAAAAATTGATTTGTCCGAAGTGATGCTGGCCATGGACGTGGTCGACACACTTCGGCATCAGCGGTCGATCGTCGAACGGGAGCTTCAATCCGGAGACCGTGAAGCCGACCTGATCGAGAAGCTGCGCAAGATATACGCCGACCAGGGACTGGACGTCTCGGACGAGGTGATTGCAGAGGGCGTGAAGGCCATGCGGGAGGAGCGCTTCGCCTACCAGCCACCGCCCGGGGGTTTGAATACGACACTGGCACGGCTGTATGTGAACCGGGGTCGCTGGGCCAAGCGGGTGCTCTGGCTCCTGATTGCCGTGGCGGCCGTTTGGGCCGGCTACCGGTATCTATACGTCATGCCGGCCGAGCGTGGCCGGAGCCGATTGGTTCAGGATCTCAAATCCCAGGTGTCCGGCCAGAAGGAACGCATTGTCACCCTGACGGAGCAGATCAATGCCGTAACCGGCGAACTGGAAGAGTCCCTGCGGTCGGTACCGTCCGCTGTATTGCCATCTGCCCGCCGGCTCTCGGACGGGGCCCGGCAATCGCTGGCCTCGGCCGCCCGGCAGCTGGATGCCGCCGAGAAACTCGGGCCGGTTGCCGGAATCGACCCGAACAACCTGGAAACCTACGCGGCGAAGATCCAACAGCGTCTGATCGAGCAAAAGGGCATCGTCGACCGTGCCCAGAACGACCTTGAAAGCGCCCAGGCTGCCATCGGATCCATCCGGTCGCTGGGAGCCGAATTCAACGATCTCGAAGCGCTGCGCGCCGAGGCTCTGAAGGCGGCCCGCGAGAAAGGGGTGCCTGAAAAAATTGATGCGCTTTACAACAACGCGCTGTTGGCTGTCAAATCCGGCGACCTCGAGACGGCCAAAACCGCCCGTAACGCATTGCAATACACGCGTGACATGCTGGGGCAGGAGTATACCCTGCAAATCGTGTCGCGCCCGGGAACGCCCAGCGGCGCCTGGCGGTATCCGGTCGGCAGC
>JARFQH010000381.1 GCA_029287875.1 Desulfobacteraceae bacterium
GCATGGCTGGGTAGCTATGTTCGGAATGGATAACCGCTGAAAGCATCTAAGCGGGAAACCAACCTCAAGATAAGATATCCCTTAAGTGTGGAAACACACTTAACTAAAGACCCCTTGTAGACGACAAGGTTGATAGGCCGGATGTGTAAGCACAGCAATGTGTTCAGCTTACCGGTACTAATCGGTCGTGCGGCTTGGCCACAAAATAATTCACACAATCAGACCTTTTGAGGCGACGTTTACATACAAATTGACCTCGTGATTTAAAAGCCTTTAGTTGTTCGGTGGCGATAGCAAAGAGGTCACACCCGTTCCCATCTCGAACACGGAAGTTAAGCTCTTTAACGCCGATGGTACTGCTCGGGAAACTGAGTGGGAGAGTAGGACGCCGCCGGAAATTTATTTCAAACCCCGGATGATCCAATTGGACATCCGGGGTATTTTTTTGGGCGGCCATTAAAGGTTAAGAGACAATTGCAATCCACACGTGAATATGATAATATTCAATAATATTATTGGATTAAATATCTTCCCGCGGTAACTGGCCATCATCTTAATTGATTCACCAGAGTCCCTGACGCGATATCTTGCGATTGTAAACTTCTGGGATGCAACGCCGATGGGTGCGTTGCCATCTTTAAACGAACCGTGCTTGAGGTGGCCTTGATCGCCCGCAGTTTGAAATCGAATATCCTGATCAATTTGGTGGTACTGTTGTCTAGCGGGACAATTCTTCTTGCTGTTGTCGCGATGATCACGCACCACCGCGATGTGTTGCGATCGGAAATCGACAAAATAAACCTGATTCTAACCGCGCTCGACGAAAGTGTGTTCCGTGTGCCCCCGCCGGGCGATGCCGCTACCGCTCCCTGGCCTGTTTCTTCACTTTTCGCGCAAGCCAAAATTGATTGTACCGTTGCGGTCGATCGCTTCGCCAAACCGCTTTTGGATCAAGGAACGGGCGGCAACCTGAAGCAAGAGCTGCGGGCATGTGTTCATTCCGCGCTTAAAACCGGACGCCGGGAGCTCTGTTTTTCCGGGCAGACCTGGGGTATTTTCTGGCTGCAGGACCATTACCTGATGGTTGCCAACCCCCATTTTAAAGGGGGCGTTGTTGACGGTGCGATCGGTGCGGCCACTAATCTCGAAGAAGTATATCAAGCCGAAAGACGGTCCCAAAAGATCTTTCTCATATACGGTGTCATCAACGTAGCGATCCTTGCCGCTATCGGTGTTTACCGCATTACCAAACTCTATTTGTATCCGTTGCAACGATTGGCCGGACGCGCGGAAGACTACCGTGAGGAAGACACCGGCATGATTTTTGCGGTGCGAAAGGGAGACAACGAACTTCACCAGCTCTCGAAGTCTCTCAACCTCATGCTGGAGCGTATTGCCGCAGACAAGCAAAAACTGCGCGCGACGGTTACCTCTCTTGAAAAAGCCAACGCAGACCTTCAAAAAGCCCAGCAGGAAATTATCCGAGCTGAGAAGCTGGCTTCCGTCGGGCGCCTGTCAGCCGGCATTGCCCACGAGATCGGCAATCCGATCGGTATCGTCATGGGCTATCTGGACCTGCTCAAGCAGGAAGACGGTGATATCGATGAGACCGAAAAACGAGACTACATCCGCCGTACGGGGGAAGAGATCTGCCGGATCAACACGATTATCCGGCAGTTGCTCGATTTGTCACGTCCGTCGACCGAGGGCGCAACGGCGATACACGTTCACGATGTTATCACCGATGTCTCGGATGTCGTCCGCTTCGAGCCGAAGGTGGCAAACATCGACATTCGCCTGAACCTGGAAGCAAGAAATGATTGTGTCACCGCGGATCCCAACCAACTGCGCCAGGTTTTTTTGAACCTGATTCTAAACGCCGTGGATGCCATCGCTTCGAAATCATCGAACGGCGAAGGACGCCTCCGCATCCGGTCGACGGTTGCTAACCGCAAAAGCGGTTCGAACGATTCCATAAACGCTGCCGACCAACAGGTGCTGGAAATAGCGGTGATCGACAATGGCGTTGGTATAACGCCTGAAAACATCGCCGATATCTTTGATCCTTTTTTTACGACCAAGGAACCGGGCAAGGGCACCGGACTCGGGCTTTCGGTCAGTTTCATGATCTTAGAAAGCCTCGGCGGCAAGATTTCGGCTGCCAGCAAGCTCGGCGAAGGCACGACGATGCGCGTGAGATTGCCGCTGAGCGCGCCAACCCGTCTACCCGGACCCATCAATAGTTGATGGCTTGCCATTGCCACGGTATTCCGCTGTCAATGGCTCTTCTTGCCTGCCCGCCGTAGCCGCTCTGCGGTGTCCCACAAGCGGCGCAGACATGCAGCGGGTATGCAGTTATCCCAATTGAATTGATTTTGCACTAAATGACGAGTTCCAGGATTGGAAAACCGAATGACACTCAACCGCCCCCCGGCTGGATACAGATTCAGCCGGTTAGGGGGCCGGAGAGCAGGTCTTTATGATGGACAAATCACTCTCACCGGCATGTGGACAAGGTCCGCGGCGACTGCTCGTGATCGACGACGAAAGTAATATGCGGCACATGCTGGCGGCCATGCTGAAGAATTCAGGTTACTCAGTCGACACGGCCGCAGAGGGGCTCGAAGGAATGAAAATGCTGGAGCGATCCTCCTACGATTTTATCCTCTGCGACATCAAGATGCCAAAGATGGACGGAATGACGTTCCTTAAGACCGCCGGAGATTTGGTCGAGCACTCGACCGTTATCATGATGTCGGCCTACGGTACCGTTGAGACGGCGATAGAAGCCATGAAACTGGGTGCATATGACTATATTTCAAAACCGTTCAAAAGTGATGAAGTCACCCTCACCCTCAAAAAGGCCGAAGAGCGCGAACGGTTAAAGAAAGAAAACAGCTTTCTGCGGGAGCGAATCAGAAACATCCAGGCCGACAACCGTTTCGATCGCATGGTGGGTCAGAGCAAAGCCATGCAAGCGGTGTTCGAACTGGCCAAAAAAGTCGCCCGGCACAATACCACCGTGCTGATTACGGGTGAGAGCGGGACCGGTAAAGAGCTTATCGCTCGCGGCATCCATTTTTACAGTGAAAGGGCCGACGGCCGTCTCGTACCGGTCAATTGTGGCGGGATCCCCGAAAATCTTCTCGAAAGCGAAATGTTCGGGTACAAAAAGGGGGCTTTTACCGGCGCGGACCGTGATAAAGCCGGACTTTTCGAAGCGGCTGAGGGTGGAACGCTGTTTCTGGATGAAATCGGCGAATTGCCTCTGTCCTTGCAGGTCAAGCTATTGCGGGTGCTGCAGGAGAGCGAGGTTCGACCGGTCGGAGACCCAAAAACACACAAGGTCGATGTCCGGGTGATTACGGCGACGGCAAAGAATCTGGAGGCGGAAATGCAGAAGGGGACCTTTCGCGAGGATTTGTTTTACCGCCTCAACGTAATGCAAATTCACCTGCCGTCACTCAGAGAGCGGACCGAGGATATCCCGCCTCTTTGTCAGCTTTTTATCGAGCGTTTCAACGGCGAGTTGAAAAAGAACATTGCCTCCATCACTCCGGCGGCTATGTCCTTCATAATGAAACATCCGTGGCCGGGTAATGTCCGTGAGCTGGAAAATGTGATCCAGAGGGCGGTGGTGCTGGCCGAACAAGACGTTCTGTTGCCTGAGCACCTTCCCGGCAGCATCGTCACGGGGCTTGAAAACGGTCATCTCGACACTCTTTCCGAGGGTTTCTCCCTGAAAGAGGCCCAGCGAAGACTGGAAAAAAAACTCATCGTTAAAGCGCTTACGGAAACCGGCGGAAATCGAAGTCGCGCCGCGCGCCTGCTTGAAATCAGCCATCCCTCTCTTCTCAGCAAAATAAAGACGTATCGCATCGACCTTTAAAAGCGATTTATAGAATTGAATACCGTTTGACGGCTGGGTGATCAACGGAGGGAATAAAATGGTTCGCGACAACCCGACAATATTCAGGAATAATTGACGGATGCTTCAGAGTGGTGGTTGATTCATCGCGGTTTAACCGGATTTCGCGCGGTGACGTCATTTAAAAACAGGCGCAAAAGATCAGTCCGACCGGTTGATCTTGTTTCTCAGTTTTCCTGAACATTTGAACGTTACGACCTTACGCTCCCGCAGAATCAGGTCTGATCCGGTCGCCGGATTGCGGCCTCGCCTTTTGTTCTTTTCTTTGACACAGAATTTCCCGAAACCGGAAATCAGTACGTCTTCCCCGCGTTCCAGTGTGTTTTTTATTATTTCCAGAAGAGATTCAACGATGTCGACCGATTTTTTCTTGGTGAAACCGAGCTCATGCACCGCCGTGACGATTTCGTTCTTGGTCAACGCCATAGCACCTCCTCAATTCGCGTGGTCGATTTGGGGTTTTTTGTACTGGTTATTCGTTTCATTAATGGAGTTAAACACGAAGGTCAACATTTATTTTTGTTGGACTTCAGATTGAAAACTTAAGCATATCAAGAGTATCAAGCTGTCAGGGAGATTGGGAACCCTCCTGGAGGGAGTCATCAACGGCCGGGGCCGGATCATCTTTCTCGTTACCGGAGGGGTCTGCTTCCGGGGCATTCAGCGGGACAACGCTTTCGATTTTTTTCATGGTTGTGTTGATTTTGGCGACAATGTCGTCAATTTCGGTCTTGAGTCGGGAATCGTCCATATCGATCATATCAAAAATCTCCGTAGAAGGACCCGACGTTGACGGCCGCCCGCCTGCTGCACGCGGAACCATTCGGGCGGATCCTTTAATTCAAACATGGTAAGTACCTAAATATACATAAATAAATTATATGTCAAGACGCTTGTCCGGGTCCCATACGACCGTTAAGGTAAATCGGGGCTTGGCGCGACGCCGGAATGGCCGGGAGGTGCCGCCGCAACTCACAGCTCGAGGGCGGGCTCGGGCACTTTTTCATCATTTGTGGAATCCCCTGCGGCAGCGGCCAGCGGGTTGCCCGCCAATGTCTCAAAGTAAAGATCGATGATACTGCTGTGGCTCGTAAATTTTTGTTTCAGAAGTTTCTTAAACTGCGCGTAGCCTATTTCATCGAAAAGTTGGTCGATTTCGTGGGCGCGCTTGTTCAACTGACGGCAATACTTATCGGTCACGGTTTGGGGTGCTGTCCCCCGTCTTTCCGCGACCTTGTGCGTCGCTTCAACCCGGGAACAGCCGTTCGCTTCGATTTCGTAAAGCACTTCGAAAATTTGAGACAACGCCTTCGGAACCCCTTTGATGTCGATGACGCTGAGCGGTGCAACGTCGTCCCGGTCGTCTTCGTCGAGCAGCAGCCGGCGAAGGACGGAATTGGGTGTATCGACAAAAGGTTCGGTAAACTGTTTCAAGTGGTTCCAGACGTCTGCGTCGATTTCAATCAAATGCATCTCCATGGCAAGGTCGCTCCCTGTAAGTTACTATCCTGCATTAGTATACTAAAATTACGTTAGCATTTCATGTACTTTTTCGCGGGACCTTAGCCGAACGAGGACGGCATGGTTCCGGTGTCGGACAGACGGGCCGCTTCGGCGCGGCCCTTTTTTTCGTCTACGAAGTAAAACAGAATGCCGCCGATGATAAACAGCAGAGCAACCGAGCCGATGCTCCAGCGCGATGCCACTTGGCCGTAGTGTACCAAGTCGGCCGCCGAGGGTGCCGGAGGCAGAAGGATGCGTTTGACGGTCAAGCCGACCAGGCCCATCAGCGACGGCCCGATGATCGTGGCGAATTTACCCAGCATGTTGTAAAACCCGAAATATTCGGCCGTTCGGTGTCTGGGAATCAATCGCGCATAATACGACCGGCTGAGGGCCTGAATTCCGCCTTGAACCAGTCCGATCATGACCGCCAGGATGTAAAATTCGGCTTTCCTGGTCACCATCGTACCCCAAAGGGTTATCAGCAAGTAGGATCCAATAGCCAAGAAGATAGCCCTGCGAACACCCACGGCTTCACCCAGCTTGCCGAATCCGAGGGCCGCCGGAAAACCGACAAATTGCACCACCAGAAGTGCACCAATGAGGTCGTTGGCCTGAAAGCCGAGGGCCAACCCGTAGTCGACCGCCATGCGGATGATGGTGTCGACACCGTCGATGTAAAACCAATAGGCCATCAGAAACAGAAAAACGGTTTTTAAGCGGCGGAAATTCCGCAGCGTTTTGCCGATTTGTTGAATTCCTGAAAAAACGGCATTGCGGGTCCCGGTTGGCGATGGCCGGTAGGCGACCTCGGGCACCCAGTAGACGGTAAAAAGGGTGAAGCCGCCCCACCAAAGCGCGACCGTGAGAAAAGCATACCGAACCGCGGTGGCGGCATCCGGCAGTCCGAAGCGCTCCGGCATCAAGGTCATCAGCACGTTGACCAGGAACAGCAATCCGCCGCCCAGGTACCCCATGGCATAGCCCAAGCTCGATACATAATCGATGCGGGTTTCCGAGGCCACTGCCGGCAGCAGGGCATCGTAAAAGACGATCGATCCCGAGAACCCGACGATAGCGGTGACATAAAGTAGAATCGCCCATTCCCACTGGCCTTTTCCCACCAGGAAAAGACCGGCGGTCATGATGACGCCAAGGTAAGCAAAGAGTATCAGAAATTTCTTACGCACCGAGGCTTTGTCCGCAATGGCGCCCAGCACCGGTGCCAATATCGCGACGATCAGGCTGGCGACGGAATTTCCCAGGCCCAGTTGTGCCGTACTAACGTTGGGGTCGGTCCCCTGGCTCCAGTATTGCTTGAAAAAAAGCGGGAAGAATCCTGCCATGACCGTTGTCGCAAAAGCCGAATTGGCCCAGTCGTACAACGCCCACCCCCAGACGGCCTTGCGGTCGTCAGGTGTGGTAGCATCAGCAGGTGATGAAGGGATGGGTGCCATCAGTTCATGGTGTACAGCCTGTCGTGCAGGCGGCGAGCCCTCAAACAGAAGGCTTCGAGCTTGGCGGTGATAATCTGCGGAAAAGGCGATCCGTCGCTTTCGATAGCCAGGAAGGGCAATTCGTCGATGTCGGCAAGCACCGTGCGCAACCGTTCATTGTGAGGATCGATGCGCAGCTTGTCACTGCGGTTCATCGTTTCGCAAAGAATCGCCTCCGAGAGGCGGTTGGGCATACAACCGAAAGGCCCGATGGCAATCACGCCGCAGGCAACATCGACGATTTCCGCAAGGGCACTGCCGATGGTCAAAATGGCCTCGCCGCCCAAGTCGGGCGACAGATGATGAGATGCCCCGTCGATGATGGTGTCCATCCTGACCGCTTCCGCAGGCACCAGTTGCGAGCCGGCCAGAATCGTCTTGATGCGTTTTTCGTAAAAACCTTTGTAGCGGTTGTGCAGTAAAAATTTCAGATACTCCAACAGCGTCGGCTTGCAGTCCGCTCGCCCGGATTTCACCAGAAAATCGGCATAGAGCATCCATTCGGAAACGGGCGAGCAGATGGTGGCAAATCCCTGTTCGGCCAGTCGTTCCGTCAGGTATTGCCGCGACAGGGCATCACGGCGAACGAAAATTTCTCCGGCAAGAAAAATTTTCGGAACCGCGACAGGCGGACGTTTGAGTTGAATCCGCCGCAATCGTTCGGCGGTTTTTTTCAATTGCTCCTCGAGGCGTGTGAAATTACCCTGTCTGAGCTGTTTCATGATCAATTCCAGCTCTTCTTCGAATGCGGTCATGGCCGATGGAACGTCATCTGCATTGGCAAGCAGCATCGATCGGATGTCTTCCAAAACATCGGAAACCACGATGGCCCACCAGCCGCGACGCTGAAAATCGGTGTCCAGACCGGCGTAAGCATTCTCCGAGCTCAGGGTGAGCAAGGCCACGTCGGGCAGCTCGAGCCGTTTGATCAGGTTTTCCATAAACACCGAATACTGGCCGAAGCGGCATGGGCCGCTGCCGCCGGCCATGAAGTAGACCAGCACCTCCTCGGGTTTTTTTTCATTGCGAACGTAGTTCAACAGCGTGCCGGTTGTCAGAATCAGCGGCAGGCACTCCTTGCAGCTCGTGTTGGCGCGCCCGGTTTTCAAATCGGCTTCGGTGGCCGGCGGATAGGCCCTGGCATTAAAGCCTTTTCCTTGAAACACCGCGGCTAGGCATTCGCTCGCCAGGCGGCCCATCGATGGGAAAAGCAGCGTGACTCGCCGGTCCGTCATGTCTAATTTTTCACCTTTTGAGGTAACGACCCGTGCAACACCTTTTTCTAAAAGGGTGCGCGCGGCCGTAAATGTCTTTTTAACCGGACCGATGCGATGGGTGGCCATCAGCTTGCGGTAGGCGGCCACAATATCGAGAAACGCCTCGATGCGTGTTTCGAGGCCGGCGTCGGCCGTGTGGCTGTCGAGTTCCAGCGTTAAAGAGGGTTTGCGTCCCATGATGCTGCGAAAATAACCGAGCAGAAAAGAATCCGGGCCGCATGAAAAGTTGGTGATGTAGACCGCAAAGAGCTGCGGGTGTTCTTTGACGATCCGGGCGGCTTTTGTGATCAATTGCCCGATACCCCAATACATGTGGCGCGTGGTTTTTTCATGGTTCAGCGGCAGAAAATCGAGCGGGATCACCGCAACACCCCTTGACGCGAGCTTGTGTGGGATGCCCATATGGGCCTCATCGACAAATGCGCTGTAGGGACGGCCAAAGAGAACAACTGCGAATCGATCGGGGTCTTTTTCAATTTCCGCGAGAGTTTGCCGGCCGACGGCCGTCATTTCGTCGAGATAGCGCTGCTGCCGTTCGAAGGCGACGGAAAACGCCTGTCGGGCCCTGCGGCGTCCGATGCCCATCTGCCGGGCGGTTTCAATCAACGGACGCCGGGCACCTTCAAGGCCGTGCGTCAGATCGATCAACGGTGTGAGAATCCGGCTGCCCCGCGCCCTCAAAGCGTCAAGCCGTTCCCTGAAAGTGGCGCGCAGAATATAAGTTTCACCCTGTACGATCGGGCAAACCTGGGAATTCATGCGATTGTCATGCGTCGGAACAGCCCGGAAATGGGGTAAAAAGAGATACTCCGGCGGCGGCTCCACGTTCAGCAGCGCGTGGAAATATCCGTGGGCCAGTTCGGCCGGGAAACAAAATGCGGCGTTGCGCTGATCGATGCCCTGACGGGAATAAGTCGCCGGCAGAACCGGCTCGAGGCCGAGCTGCGCGAAAAAGGACTCGTAAAGCGGATAATAGGTGTTGACCAGGAAGCTGCGGTTGAAACCGATCCGGCCGTGGTTCTTGGAATCGGGTGTTGTCGCTGTTCGCAGCACAGCACCATTGAACGTCATCCGCTGCCTGAGACGGACCCGATCGAGTCCGCCGACGTCATAGCTGACCTTGCGCCTCAGGTTGTCATACCGGTTGCAGGCCCCGCCAAACGGGTATGCGCTTCCGTCCAGCTCGATCATCGCGATTTCGCAGCGGCGGTCGCATTTTTCCTTGCCGCCCTTACAGGTGAACGTCCGTCCGTATGTCACCGAACGCTCTGCCAGCGTCGCCAGGTCAAATGCTTTTTTTTGCATCAGGCCGCTGGCCACCCTTTTTTTAACCTCGAGGGCGACGCCGAAAGCCCCCATGAGTCCGGGTTCCGGAGGGACGACGATCGGTTTTCCCACGAGGGCCGCCATGGCTAACGGAACGCCCCTGTTGTAGCAGACACCGCCTTGCATGAAGACTTTGTTGCCAACCGGACGGTTCCCCTTGACCCGATTGGCGTAGTTCATGCAGATGGAATAGACCAGACCGGCCATGATGTCTTCGCGGCCGACGCCTTCGTGGATGGCATTTTTGATGTCGGAAGCAATGAAAGCGGCACATTGATCGTTGAAATTCGGGACGTTTTGCCCCTGAAGCGCGATGTCGGCGATATCCTCCATTCGAACGCCCAGGGTTTCGTAGGCCGACTCTTCAAGAAAAGATCCGGTACCGGCCGAACAGGCTTCGTTCATCGCGTAATCCGACGGGACCCCGTTGGTGATGTAAGTGTACTTGGCATCCTGCCCGCCGATTTCGAAAATTGTGTCGACGGCCGGGTCAAAATAAACCGATGCCGTGGCATGGGCGATGATTTCGTTGATCACGCCGTCGGTCAATGCATGCAGTCCGGCAATCTGGCGTCCGGAACCGCACACGCCCAATCCTTCGATTTCGATCTTTTGCGGATCGACGACCGCCGACATCTGGTCGAGGATTTGGCGATAACACCGCCGTGAGGCAGTGATCGGATCACCGTTGGTACGCAGGTAAACGGAGGCTAAAATAGCATTGTCTTCTTTGCGGAGCAGGACGGCTTTGGTGGTGGTCGAGCCGACGTCCAAACCGATGTAGACGCGATCGCCGGCCCGTGGATCTTTCTTTTCAATGCTTTTGAATTCGACCTGGCTGCTGAAGCGGCGCAGGGGCGGCAGCCGGTCGAAGTATGAGACATCGTGTCTAAAGAGGTCGGCTATTGCGGGCAGGGGCCGGGTCGTGTTTTCCAGTGCCCACAAGGCGGCCCCCAAGGCTTCGAAGTAAGCAGCCTCCTTGGGGACGATCAGCCCGGGTATCTGCTCCTGCAAGTAGGCGATCATCATTCGATTTTGGGTCGTGCCGCCGACGATCATGATGTTCCGCCGGTCGACTTTTTTTAATAGCTCCAAAATCTTGTTGGCCATCATTTTACACAAGCCGGCCGTGACTTTCGATTTCGGCACGCCTTTGTTGGTGGCGTGTGTGCAGTCGGATTTACAGAAGACCGAACAGCGACCGGAGACTTGATAAGGGTCCACGGTCGCGTTCCAGCGGGCAGCCTCTGCCAGGGAAACATCCATCCGCCGCAGCTGCTGCAGGAAAAATTCTCCGGTACCGGAAGCGCACTTGTTACCGGTGACCACGTTGGAAATCTGGCCCATGCGATCCAGGACGTAGACCATGAATGTCTCACCGCCGGCTGACACTACGGCCGGGCAGACGACCGCGGGTGGTTTGACGAAGCGATAGGCATACTCTACGGCTTCGGGTTCGGAAATTGAGCTGAGATTCAAGAATTGGCGGAATTTTCGGCCGGTGACGGCAATTCGAAGTGTTTGGGAGGGGGCGAGATCGGCCAATACCCGGCGCAACGTCTTTTGGGGATCACCACCATGCGGTTGGACTCTCTGAGCAACGATACGGGGTTCGGGGTAAGAAGTGGAGGCCTTGTCGGCACATTTGTTCAATTCCACCGCAACCAGAGAAATGGTGGATGCGCCGAGACACAGGCCATAAGATCTCATTTTGCCGGAGTCGCAATCGGGATTCATCGTAACCCTCCATCTCTATGGAAAGCAGCTTCAAGAAACGTGAAACTGTGGTATAAGACAGTAACGACGAGCCTGGTAAACGAATCCTCTTCGATAATCGGAGATACCGTCCATGTCAAAACGACTTGCGGACTTGCTCCGAGGTGCTGGGATATCGAATCACGTTTATAAGCATATATAATGATCCCGGTCGCAGAATGCAAACGTTCAGGCACAGGCGGCTGAATCGATCGATTGGCGATGTGATGGCGCCCGATCGCACCGGTGACCGCAACGCGGAGCGTTTGTCAATTGCTGGGCGCCGGTTCATTTGTTTGGGTTCCCACGACGCGACGGTTGAGCAAGGCTTTCATCACCGCGTGAACGAGCGTGGCCAGAGGGATGGCGAAAAAAAGGCCCCAGATCCCCCATAACCCGCCGAACAGCAGCACGGCCACAATGATCGCTACCGGATGTAGGTTGACGACTTCCGATAGCAGCAGAGGTGCCAGCAGATTGCCGTCGAGCAGCTGAATGATCGCGTAGGCGATCAAGGCATAGAAAAATTGGTTGCCGAGTCCCCACTGAAAGTAGGCAAACAGAGCCACAGGCAGAAAAATCACCGTCACGCCAACGTAGGGGACCAGGACCGAAAAGCCGACCATCAGGGAAACCAGCATCGTCAACTGCATGCCCAGCAGCTTGAACGTCACATAGCTGACGCTCCACACAATCAGGATTTCCCAGATTTTCCCGCGGATATAGTTGCCGAACTGCTGGTTGACCTCGCGCCACACCTGGCTTGCCAGCAGGCGGTTGTCCGGCAGAATATTGGCCAGCCAGCCAAGGATCTTTTGCTTGTCCTTCACCATGAAAAACACCATCAGGGGCACGAGTATCAGGTAGACCAGGATGGCAATAACCCCCCGTACCGAGGCGATCGACAGCGAAAGGAGCCGCTTGACAAGAGCGGTCAGTTCAACGCCGATGAAGTCGAGCACCTGCTTGATCTGCGTTTGCGAGACAATATCCGGATATCGTTCGGGCAGACCCATCAACTCGTTTTGACCGGCGGCCAGCATCATCGGCAGCTGCTGCACGAGTTGTGCAATCTGGCGTGACAGAAGCGGTAGCAGAAAAATGATCAGCAGCAGAAGACAGGCTAGAAAGACAAGAAAGACAATCAACACGGACAACATGCGCGGAACCTTGAAGCGGGCCAGACGAACGACCATTCCGTCCAACAGATAGGCGATGACGATACTCGCAAATACCGGAATCAGCATGTCGCCGAACACGATGATAAAAACGAATCCGATCACCAGCATGAAGCCGAGAACCAGTATCTGCGGATCGGAAAAGTGGCGGTCAATCCAGTCGCGAATCACTTGAAGCATACTCATGTCTGACGCAGCTCGGTTGCCTCGTTGCGGCAGCTCCTGTACACGGTTTTTCAAACGGTGACTGTTACCGATTCCTTACCATATTTTTTTTCGCAGAAGAAATGATATTTAGCGGTTCCGAGGTTGCCGGTTCGACCGGTTTGAAACCGATCTATATTATTGAATTTATGTGCTATAATAACAGTCTCCCGGTCGGCGGCGGTAATTTTTGCCTTTTAGCGCAGTTTCTGTTAATAAATCAGTGGTTTGCGTCATCCCATAGAAGGATCGAAACCGCCACTACAGGGTTGATTCAGCGGGGACGGCCTCCAGAAATCAGCGAAAAGGCCATTTGCCGCCGGCGCCCCGCCGGTTTTTAAATACGGCCCCGAAGAACGGCGACATCAGCGATGTCTTATTCGATTAAAAAAAAAGTCGGGATCGCTTCGCTCATCATGATGGCATCAGTCTTGTTGAGCCGTTTGATCGGACTGGTCCGAGAGATGGTCATCGCCTACATCGGCGGCGCCAGCGGCGCGGTCGATGCCTACCAGCTGGCTTTTTTCATCCCTGAAATCCTGAATCACATTGTTGCCAGTGGCTTTTTGTCGATCACATTTATTCCGCTTTTCTCCCGGTATCTTGCCAAAGACGATGAGGCCGAAGGCTGGCATGTTTTCTCCCTCGTTTTGACGGTGGTTGGAAGCTTTCTACTGGTTTTTATCCTGATCGCCTGTCTCTTTGCACCGCAATTGATCGACCTCGTTGCGCATGGGCGCCCAGATCCTGCTTTTAAGATCCAGGTGGTCAGAATGACCCGGATCATCATGCCGGCCCAATTTTTCTTTTTTGCCGGCGGCCTTCTGATGGCGGTCCAGTTTGCCAGGGAAAAATTTGCGATACCGGCCCTAGCGCCGATTTTATACAATTTCGGCATCATCTTCTGCGGTGTCGTCCTGGGCCCCAAGAAGGGAATGGAGGGTTTTTCATGGGGTGTTATGGCGGGAGCCTTCATCGGTAATTTCGCCCTGCAATGGTGGGGCGCCCGCCGCGTGGGGCTGAGTTTCCGCCCTTGTTTCGATTTGCGGCATCCGGATGTGAAAAGATATGTCATTCTCACGCTGCCGCTGATGGTGGGGCTAACGATGATGTTTTCGATGGAAATCTTTATCCGTTATTTCGGGGCCTATCTGGCGCCCGGTGGGATCGCCGCTCTGAATTACAGCCGCACGATTCTTCTCATCCCGGTCGGCCTGTTCGGTCAGGCCGTCGGTGTGGCCTCGTATCCGTTCATGGCGCGTCTGGTCGCCGAAAACAAGATGCTGGAAATGAACAAACTGATGAACGGGGCCCTGCGTTATCTGGCCTTGGTGATTCCCCTATCGGTCTTGCTCATGGTTCTCAGGCATGAAATCGTTCACCTTCTTTTCGAGCGTGGCCGTTTTGACGCCCAGGCAACCGCACTGACCGCTCACATCCTCCTTTACCTGCTGCCGGGCGCCTTTGCCCTTTCAGCCTACACGGTCGTGGTCAGGGGGTACTATGCGATTCAAAACACCTGGTTTCCGGCGGTTTTTGGAACCATCGCCGTTTTGTGCAGTCTGCCGATTTATTGGTATGGCCTGAAACTGATCGGTGCGGGCGGGATCGCACTGGCCGTATCGCTGTCCTCTGTCTTCCAACTGGGGATACTCTACGCGTTATGGAATAAAAGGAGCCGTAACCACGGCAGCCGAGAGGTGTACTCTTTTTATCTTTTCATGCTTCTTTTAAGCGGCTTGCTGGGGATCGGGCTGGAATGGTTCAAGGATTTTCTGCAGGGTTGGTTCGACGGCGCGACCTTTACGGGCAACCTGGCGATCGCATTGATTGTCGGCTCCGTTTTTACAGCTGTTCTGTTCGGAATCGGACGCATGGTACACATAAGAGAAATCGATGACCTCTTTAAGAAAATCCGGCTATCTTTAATACGGTGAGCGGTCCTGACGTCTATCGCCCGGGGTCGGTAGAACGATTTAGCAGAACGTCAACAACAAAAGACAATCGGTTGCCCAGCACGGTCAATGGACCGATGCACTTGCTCCGAAGGGTTTTGCCAACGGGGGCATTCTCTCGGCCGGTGATTTTCTCGCTCTTCAGGTTTTTATGAAGCCAGCGATCGGCTTCTTCATTGATGCGGCCCGGCAAACCACCGCCGGCTCGATGCAGCTTTCTTGCCATTCGACCGTCGAAGAGGGTGTTGTCGGTGAACCCGGCGGCAGACAGCCGCTGGCGCAGGTAAGCTGCCGTTTCATCCGGCGTCATGGCCGGCAGATAAACACTGCTCACGGCCGTTGCATCCGGCAGGTCTTGGATGAGGGCCGACAAATTGGTGTTCAGCGAGGGCTCTCCGAAGAGAACCATGCGGTTGGCTATCCGGACGCCACAAGGCGGTGAAATTATCCGTACCAGGAATGCAAGTTCTTCAGGCCCCAGTGCATGCGCATCGTCGAGTATGATGGTGGACTGGGCTATGTTTTTGAGGATAAAAACGGGATG
>JARFQH010000003.1 GCA_029287875.1 Desulfobacteraceae bacterium
TGGATTGTGCGTCGGCATAGGTGAAGTTCCCGGCCAAGAACAGAGTCAGGACAACCATGACGATTTGCCTGATGCGGCGTATGGCAATCAAACCAGACATTTTTCTACGCATTATTGTTCCTCGAAAAACCTTGGTTTGTATTAAAAGCCATCCCGCCTTACGGCGGGATGGCTTTCTATTTCGCGGCTTACTGTCCCCAGTCGCCGACGGAATCGCTGCCAGGGGCATCGAACTCCAGGTACTCCTTGACGTCGAACGGCATATTATTCAGAACGCGCTCAACCCGCTCTGCGATTGCCTTGGTTTCAGGACGAGCGTTGGACAGGCCCGTGTATGGAATTCCATGAGCGTTCGGCATATCCGGATACTTTTTCTTGAAAAGCTCGTGCCGGGCCATCATGCGGTTGAACTGGCCCTGGGTGTGAATCAGCGGAACGAGCTGGGGATTCTCCTCGCGGGGATCCTGGTAAAGGTCGAAATAGGCTTCCGGCATCCCGGATGCAGCGACCTCGCCGGCACCGATCCAGTGCCGCTTGTAACGCCCCTTGACTGTCGCGCCGAGTTCATGGCCAGCGTAGATGAATACATAGTCGCGCCGACTGTGGGTGTCACCATTCAACAACAGAGCCGTCTGGTCGAGACCGTCCACGACCCGATCGGTGGGGATGTACTTCATGGCACCCCCCAACCGGGCGAAGGTGGTGTAAAGGTCGGTTATGTGGATGATGTCGCCGACCACCTGACCTTCTTCGATGACCCCCGGCCACCAGGCAAACGCCGGGACACGCACACCGCCCTCGGTGAAATCGCCCTTTCCGCCACGGTAGAGCATCGGAAGCATGCCCCAGCCCGGCGGCGGACTGTGTACCATGGGTCCGTTGTCGGCCATGGCGATGAACAGGGTGTTTTCGGCGATGCCGAGCTCTTTGAGTTCGGCCATCACCCGATCAACAAAAGCATCGAGAGCGCCAAATGCATCGGCAACCTTGCCTCCTGAAACTGTTTTTTTGGGCATATCGGGTTTGAGGAAATTCAGGAAGTTGGGCCAGTACGAGACAAAAAACGGCTTTCCCGCTTTGGCGTTCTTGCGAATGAACTCCAGGGCGCGTTTTTCAGATTCACGGTCCATCTTTTCATAACACTCGTTCGTAATGGAGTTACCGTCGCACCACTCTTTGCCCTGCTCACCTTTCTTACCCTCGATGATCTGGACCCAGCCTTCGGGCACCAGGCCGGGATTGTCGAGCCGGTACGGGTCCGGCGGATAAATCTCCGGATGCAGGCCGAGAACAGCATTAACCGCATTGCCCTGGGGGCTGTATAGAGAGGTGATCTGGTTCATAGGCGTGAAAAGCGCCTCATCAAAGCCCTGATTGTGCAGATAGCTCTCCTCGATGTCGCCAAGATGTCCCTTGCCGTAAAAGGCGGTGGCATAGCCCGCCTCGGACAACACCTCTGCGATTGTGACTTCCTCGGCGCGTAGCCCCGAGAACTCATGGGGCATACCCACGACACCCATGCCGTGCCGCACCGGGTGGCGACCCGTCAGAAACGCAGCACGGGTTGGGGTGCACGAAGGCTCGGTGTACATCCGGGTGAAGTTGATCCCCTCCGCGGCCATCTTGTTCATGTTTGGCGTCTCGTAGCCGAAATTCTTCTGGAGGCCGGGAAAGCCCACCGCACCGAACGCCGTGTCATCCCATAGGATGTAAACGATGTTCGGTGGTTGCCCGTGCTTCTTCCGTAACTCGGCCAGTTTCTTGTCGAGTTCCTTGTCCTCGGCGGCCCATCTTTCCCCGTTTTGGGCCTCAAGAATATAGTACTCGGCATCGTGAACGATCTTGCCGTGTTCCTTCGCCGCCACTGCACCGGTACCCAAAAAGAATATCAGTACAGCACTGATTAAAACCAAAGAATGAAATCTTTTATCTTTCATAATTGTCTCCTTTTTAACTTAAAGGATCATAATGAACGCAGAACTTACAGAACTGAAACTCATAGCCTTATTTACCCTGTGGCTTCATCCACGCGGCCATGGACTCCACCAGAGCCTTGGTTTCCGGACGGAGGTTCTCGATGCCGCCATAAGGCAAGCCCCTGGCTGGTTCACGGTCCGGGTACTGTTGCTTCATCGCCATATGGCGCTTCAGCATCGCTACGAAGTTCCCGCCAAAACCGACCCCGTATTGAATCGCATCCTGCGGGCGGTCCTCACGCGGATTCTTGTAAAGATTGAAAATGGGCGCACCGATGGGGTTCGATCCGGGTAGCGGCAGATGAAACTTGTACTGCTGCTTGACGATGGAGCGGAGCGTCGGCCCCTCATAGATGAAAACATAATCGCGACGACCATGGGTCTCTCCGAGAAATAGCACGGGCGTCTGGTCAACTCCGTCGATCAGGCGATCGGTGGGAATGTGCTCCTCGGCGCCGGCCAGGCGGGCGAAGGTGGTGAAAAGATCCGCAACGTGGATGATGTCCTGAGCGCGTTGTCCGGGCGCCAACACGCCCTTCCATATTATAAAGGCGTTGACGCGGACGCCGCCCTCGAGGTGTTCGGCCTTTCCCCCGCGGTAAATCCGGTCCGACTGGCCGCTTTTGTCAACATATTGCATGAAGGGACCGTTGTCGCCCATCACCATGACAACCGTGTTCTCGGCGATGCCGAGTTCTTCGATCTTATCGAGGATCTCACCGATCCAGCCGTCGATCTTGGCGAGCGATTCCGCAATGGGGCCGCCGTTGAGGGTCTTGGCCTGCTCGATGTCGCTGCGGGTGAACGTGAGCGGGTGTTGCGGCCAGTATTGCAGGAAAAAGGGCTTGTCGCCCTTGGCCAGGAGTTCGATCTGGTTGAGAGCGCCTTGTTTGTAACCCTCTTCCATGCGGTTATAGTGCTCCTGGGTATAGATTTCCCCGGCTTTAAAGTTCACCTCGCGCATTGGGCCGCCCTTTTCACCGACGACGCCATACACCATGGCGTTGGGGTTCGTCCGGAAACTCTTGTCGAGTTCAAAGGTATCCGCACGCAACTTTCTCGACTGACCGGTCGACAGGCCCTCGAGTTCAGCGGTCTCGTTCATGATTGCCATCTGGCCTTGTTGGTGCATGGGATGCTCGGCGTAGTCAAAGCCCTGGTTGATGGCATAGGATTCCTCAACGTCGCCCAGGTGCCATTTCCCCATATGAACCGTGGCGTAACCGGCCTTGCTCAGGACCTCGGCCAGCGTCACTTCCCAGGCCGCCAGGCCGTCGCCTGCGACCACTGCCTTGGCCTCGCTGGTCCCTGTCCGGGCGGCGTAGCGACCGGTCATCATCGCCACACGGGTCGGCGTGCAACTGGGCTCGGTATACATCCGCATGAAAGAGAGGCCTTCATCCGCCATCTTTGAAATCCGGGGGGTGCTGTAGCCGCGGATGACATCGAGATCCGGCATCCCAATTTCGCCAAACCCGAGATCGTCAAGAAGGATGAAAACAAAATTAGGCGCTTTGCCATTATTCTTCTTGCGGATGTCCGCGAGCTTTGCATCGATTTCCGCATCTTCCTTCGCCCAACGTTGGCCATGCTGAGCTTTTAGGATGTTGTGCTCGGCATCGTGGACGATCTTGCCACCCTCTTTTGCCGCCACCATACCGGTACCCAACAGAAATACCATCGCAGTAAGGATTAAAATAAATGGATAAAATCTATTGCTTTTCATATTTGCCTCCTTTTTTGGACTCAAAGGATCGTATTTGTGCCCCCATTTGATTTTTAAGCTTAATTGATTTACCTTAACCATATTTTTGGGGCTTACAATATCAAAAATCCGCAAAACTTCTTCTAAAAACGTCTAAAATGCAACCGGAACCTTTTCTAATAAGGCAACACTTTCAGGATATTGACGATTTTGCCCAGACTGCACGCGCGTGGAATCTCAATATTCATCAGCTCGAGCGTGGCAGATTTAAAGGAGATTTGCTTCAGTTCGGCATAGACAACCTCCAGGTTGCTTACGCCGGTTTCCACCCCGATACTTATCAACAGGGAGAGCCGCCTCAAGGTATGCGAACTTTATGTATTCTGTCAGATCCGTCAATTAATCTCGTATGGCGACGCAAAATGATCCCCGCAAACGCTGTGATGGCGTTTCCTCCGGGCGGTGATTCAGACGTCGTGTCGATAGGCGGAAAGTTGGCTGTTTTCACCCTTTCATTCTCAAACAAGCTCCTTGCAGATGTCAGTCAGTCGGTGGGTTTCCTCGATTTAGAAAAATTGCTCAACGGCAAGGATGTTATTGCTGTAAAACCTCAAGCCATAAACGAACTCCGCCGGTTTCTGCACCGGATCTGCCGCGAACTCACAAACGATCCAGCGAAACTTGAAATCCCTTCGCTGCGCTATGAGCTCGAGTTCGAGCTACCTCGTAAATTACTCGCAGCCTTGTCATGCACCCGGGAGAAGATGCCTAAGCCCTTGATTCGGATGAGGGATTTGGCCATTAAACGTGTCGAGGGTTATCTTGAGGAATTCCCAAACCACCCCCACACCGTTCGCGACATCTGCCGGGTGGCAAATGTCAGTGAACGCACTCTACAGTATGCCTTTCGCGAACGATTCGGCATAACTCCAAAATCTTTCCTGCAGGCACTGCGGCTCAACGGCGTACACCGAGATTTAAAAAATGCCGATTCGGCACCGACAAAAATCACCGATGTCGCCATTCGTTGGGGATTCTGGCATATGAGCCAATTTGCAATCGAATACCAGAGATTTTTCGGAGAACTTCCCTCGGAGACAATGAATCGGCACAAATAGCCACTTATATCATCAGCGAAGGGTCACGGTAAGAAATAATTACAGACGATTGCGTCGGATTATGGTTTGTCTACAAGGCACATCCAGCGGCGCGTATCGAGATA